>NZ_CAUFYA010000003.1:0-178336 GCF_959596855.1 uncultured Butyricimonas sp. | reverse complement strand
ATTTTACCCGAACGGGGAAATGACGATGTTTGATAATTTTTGCTAATTCTGACATAGGTTTACTCTGGTTTACAGTAAACTTTTTTCAGGGTAATACAGGGTGTAGTGCCGGTGAAGACACGGAACAAATTCCTTTTAAACTCGTTTCAAAGTCCTTTCAAACTCCTTCGGGAAGGTTTTTGAAAAGAGTTTGATGAGAAGGGGAAAAGAGAATGCTAGTTTATTTGTTATGATTTTCAATTTGATAGGTATGGCTAAAGAACTTGTTAAGAGCTAAAAGTTCTTTGTCGCATTGAAATGTAAGGAATATTGTAATATCTTTGTGATAACAACCTTAAAAGTAATTTGGCGATGAAGTACCCGATAGGAATCCAGAGTTTCGACCAGATCATCGAGGATGGTTACGTTTACGTGGACAAGACCGCCTTGGTTTACTCGCTGGTGAAAGAAGGGAAAATTTATTTTTTGAGTCGCCCCCGTCGTTTCGGCAAGAGCCTTTTGGTGTCCACGTTGAAGAATTATTTCCTCGGTCGGCAAGAGCTTTTCAAGGGATTGGCGATTGATACTTTGGAGAAAGATTGGCTGGAGTACCCGGTATTCCACGTGGATTTTAACGGGAGAGATTTCACGAGAGCAGGAGCGTTAGAGGATGCACTTGGATGGTATGTAGCGCAGTGGGAGAAAGAATGGATGGTTGAGCGGGGAGAAAGCCCGAGGGTAGGCGATCGTTTTATTCAATTATTGACCCAAGTGCATAAGCGCACGGGGCGTCGTGCTGTGGTGCTGGTGGACGAGTACGACAAACCGATCTTGGACGTGCTCGACACGAATATCGAGGTGGTTGAGGACGGGAGGCAAATGTTGCTGGAGGATCGCAATCGCGACGTGCTGAAAGGTTTTTACTCGGTGTTCAAGGCGGCGGACGAGCACTTGCAGTTTGTTTTCCTGACGGGGGTGACGAAATTCTCGCAGGTGAGCGTGTTCAGCGGTTTCAACCAGCCGAAAGATATTAGCATGGACAAACGCTACGAGTCGCTTTGCGGGATTACTCAGAACGAGTTGGATTACTATTTCGCGGAGTCGATGGAGGAAATGGCGGAGGTGTATCACCGTGATGCGGAAGGGATGAGGCAGCTGTTGAAAGGTCAGTATGACGGTTATCATTTCGGTCCGCGGTTGGTGGATGTTTATAACCCGTTCAGTTTGTTGAATGCGTTGGATTCGATGATGATTCAAGATTACTGGTTCCGTAGCGGTATGCCGACTTATCTAATCCGTTTGTTGAATCACACGCGGGAAAACTTGGATGAACTGACAGGGCGTTATTACGAGACACCCGAGTTCGTTGATTACAAGGCCGACGTTGAAAAGCCGTTGCCCATGATATACCAGAGCGGTTACTTGACGATCAAGGGGTATAACATGCGTCGTAACACGTTTTTGCTAGATTTCCCGAATAACGAGGTGAAAAATGGTTTTTTAACGATGGTCGCCTCGGATTACTTGAAACTGCGAACGAGTATAAACAACTGGGTGCAGGATACCGTGGATGCCTTGCAGGATGGTGACACGGAAAAGTTCCGTCGCTTGTTGACCTCTTTTTTAAGCGATATTCCTTACACGATGCGTCGCAAGGAGAACGAGCGTGAAAAAGAGCGGTATTTCCATTACACGTTCTACTTGTTGATGCGCCTGGTGAGTGTTTACACGGTTTACACGGAGAAACAGCAGAGCGATGGACGGGTGGATTGCGTTATCGAGGCAGACGATCACGTTTATATTTTCGAGTTCAAGCTGGATGGCACAGCGGACGAGGCATTGCGCCAGATAGAAGAGAAAGGGTACGCTTTACCTTACCTGAAAGACAATCGTCACCTGCATCGTGTCGGGGTTAGTTTCTCGTCGGAAACGGGAACCGTGGACGATTGGAAAGTAGTAGAGTGATAAATACAATGAAGAGAGTGTGCTTTCATGATGAAGTACACACCCTCCTCTATATGAGGATATCAAATTGTCATGATATCTTTCTCTTTTTTGGCGAGATATTCGTCAATTTTTTTGCCGTATTCATCGGTCATCTTTTGAGCCATGGCTTCGGCATCTTTGGACATATCTTCGGGAAGCCCGTCTTTTACCATTTTCTTTACTTGCTCGATCACGTCCCGGCGGGCGTTACGAACGCTTACTTTGGCAGTTTCGGCTTCACCTTTGCTTTGTTTCACGAGGTCGCGTCTGCGTTCCTCGGTAAGTTGCGGGATATTGATGCGGATCATTTCTCCGTTGTTATCCGGGTTTAATCCGAGGTTAGCGGTCATAATAGCTTTTTCAATCGGGGCTATCATGCTTTTCTCCCACGGTTGAACGGCAATGGTTCTCGGGTCGGGAGCCGAAATATTGGCTACTTGTGATAACGGGGTAGGACTACCATAATAGTCAACCAGCACGTCTTGTAGGATTTTGGGGTTGGCTCTTCCCGCTCTGATTTTACTGAGTTCGGATTCAAGGTGATTCAGAGCGGATTCCATTCTCTCTTTTGCTTCGTCGAGATAAAATTGTACTTCCTCGTTCATATATTTTTTAGTTTGATTTAATATTCATTACGAACCAAGCAAAGGTATAAAAAAATCTGTATTTTTACTCTATCCTACGCCACGTTTCCTTTACCTGTACGTTTTTCAACGTTCCGTTTGCCAATTTTAATTTCGCTTCTCCCGTGAGTACCAGAATCTGGTTGTTTGCCTCGAACTGGTACGTGGCGGTATATTCTATGATATCTTTTACCTTCACGGATTGGGAAGATTCGATGAGTTGCCCTGTCGTAATCTTGTAAGTGCCTTTCGTTCCGTCGGATGTCAGGAACGAGAAATCGTCATAGAACTCCTTTTGTATCGGGTGCTTAACTTCGATTCCATTTTCGGATATTTTTTCCCATTTGCCGGCAAGCGGGTTAGCCACAATCGTTCGGAATAACTTGCCGGGGCTGAAGATACATTCTTCCACGTACTTTTTGAATTTCTTTAATCCCAAGTAATCCCGTATTTTGATTTCCCGGATAACTTTGTTTTCTTGGAAACGAGGGGTGATATTCACGTATCGTGTGATAAAATTCTCCTCGGGGAGGCTGTCTATCAGTCTGATTTGCTCGTCCCACTCTTCCTTGTAGTATTTCAGAATCATGTTTTTATCTTCGGCGGGCAGCGCGAGGGAAGGCATCACGATGCTCAGCATGATTTCCGAAGATTGTTGTTGTTCCCGGGCAGAAGTAACCAATCCTTTGTAGGCGGCTTTGTCCGAACCGTAACGCTTTTTCAAGTACAGGCGGTACATTTCGGCAGAGGAGGAAGCCACCGTGTCCGTGCCTTGTTTTAATTTTGCCTCGTTTGCCTCAAGAGCTTTCAGATACTTGTCGAAAGTACGTCTTTCGATACTGGGAGCGGTACTTTTCAAGGCGAAATAGACGGGTACGGTATAATATACCCGGACGGGCGTGTTGTTTTGTTTGCCGGGATACCATTTCGGCATGGAAGCAATCACTTCCTTTGCCTCGTTATCCAGTTCGGTGGATACGCCCCGGATGATTTTCACGTCATTCACCGTTCCGTCTTTCTCTATAATGAAACGAACGTACACTTTGCCTTCTATACCTTTGGTTTTAGCGGCTTCCGGGTATTGCACGTGACTGTATATCCAAGCATTCAGATTACCGGGAAAAACGGGCATTTCTTCGACGAACATGTAGACTTTATTGTCTTCGGTACTGTCTTTGGTCTGTTCGTGATGGTGTTGCGCGATGGTCGGAAGCGTTCCTGCCAGAAGGAACATACTCGCGAATAATACTTGTAACTTGGTGACAAGTTGTCGATTAAGGGTGTGCGGCTTGAATATCATGGTTCGTGTCTTAGCGTGATAGATTACTTTCTTTTCTCACAGCTAAATATAGAGTGAATTTTTGGTATTTGCAATGAATATTAAGTGTTTTGTAAATTTTAAATCTAAAATGGGTAGATTCTCGATGAAGCGGATTACTTTTGTCTTCTTAAAGAAACGATATGAAAAGGAAAGATTTTGAGGTGATGGCACCGGTTGGTTCCTACGAATCACTGGAAGCTGCATTACAGGCGGGGGCTGATTCCGTCTATTTCGGCGTCGAGGGATTGAATATGCGTTCCCGTTCGTCGGCTAACTTCACGTTGGATGATTTGCGAAATATAGCGGAACGTTGTAGCGAGAGAGGGGTGAAGACTTATCTCACGGTGAACACGATTATATATAATAATGAACTGGATAAGATGCACCGTATTATCGATTGCGTGAAAGAGGCGGGATTAACTGCCATTATCGCGTCGGATATTGCGGCTATCCTGTACGCTCGTTCTGTCGGGGTAGAGGTGCATATCAGCACGCAATGTAATATCACGAATTACGAGGCAGTGAAGTTTTACGCGCAGTTCGCCGATGTTGTCGTGCTGGCTAGGGAGTTGGACATGGATCAAGTGATGACGATTCACCGTCAAATCGTGCAGAATGATTTGCGGGGTCCCAAGGGAGAATTAATCCAAATCGAGATGTTCGCTCATGGAGCCTTGTGTATGGCTGTTTCCGGGAAATGTTACTTGAGTCTTCATGAAATGAACGCTTCCGCTAACCGGGGGGCTTGTTACCAGATTTGTCGGCGTTCCTACACGGTGAAAGATACCGAAAGCGATATCGAGTTGGAGGTGGATGGCAAGTATATCATGTCCCCGAAAGATTTATGTACTATCGGGTTCGTGAATAAGATGATTGATGCGGGTGTGCGGGTGTTTAAAATTGAAGGGCGTGCCCGTTCCGCCGAGTACGTGAAGACGGTTTGCGAGTGCTATAGCGAAGCGTTGGATGCCTACACGGACGGAAGTTACGATGCGAAGAAGATTGCTGCGTGGAAAGAACGACTGGCTTCGGTGTTTAACCGCGGTTTTTGGGATGGCTATTATCTTGGACAACGTTTGGGAGAATGGAGTGAAGTATATGGTTCGAAAGCCACCAAGAAAAAAATATGTATCGGTAAAGTCACGAACTATTTCACGAAATTGCAGGTCGGAGAATTTAAACTGGAATCATACGACTTGAAAGTAGGCGATGAGGTGATGATTGTCGGTCCAAGCACGGGAGTGGTACAAATGACCGTTCCGGAACTTCGTCTTGAATTAGATCCCGTGGAGCGGGTAGAGAAAGGCGCCGTGTTTTCTATGCCTTGCGAGATGAAATTAAGGCGTTCGGATAAACTGTATAAGTTGGTGGATAATTTATAAAACAAAAGGCTGCAATGATGAGTTGCGGCCTTTTATTTTATGGTTATTTGAATGGATTCAATTTGGGTGGCTTGATGTTAAATAGATTGTAACTCAAGACCAAACTTCCTCTCATGTGCAGCATTTTATAATCGAAATATTGATTGCTGGGTTTGAATATATCTTTGAATCCGCAACTAAACCGTAACCCGAGTTCGATACGGGGAAATAGTTGGCGTTCGTATCCGGCAATGAAACCCATATCCCAGCTATCCAAGATATTGCTAAAGTTAATATGCAAAGGATTACTCGGGTCAATAGAACCATTATAGACTTTATCATCGGTCATCATGTATCCTTTGGTCACCGTATTTCGAAATTTGGCATTAATGATCCATGCCCCATAGAGTCCAACCAGAATACGGTCTTTTTGATTGCTAAACGTGTATTTGAAATAAAGAGGAACTTCCAGCATGGTAAAATCCATTGACATTTCGGCAGAGCCGCAAAAACGGGAAATAATATTGTTTTTATCGTCATGAAATCTTTGGTCATCAATACGGGCGTCAGCATCAATAGCCACTTTTTTGTACGTGAGTTCTGCACCTAATGTCCATTTCTTTGTTACAGGGAAAGTTAGTTTTGCTCCCAATGATGGCGAAAGTTTAGGATAGGGGTTGAACACGTCCGGAACATTACTGAACGGAAACGGGATAGCCCCGCCAATATCAGTTCCTAGCTGAACTCCAAGAGCGAATCGATATTCTACTTGATCATCAGTATCTACTGAAGTCGTGTTGGTCTTTGATTGATTGTTGTCTTGGGCAACGGTATTTAAAGTACAAAATAACGGTACAAGTAAAAGGTATATCAGTTTCATTTTCTTTTCAGGTTAAAAGTTTACAACAACGTTATCAACGGTTAAGGTACTACCTTTAGCTCCGATAAACAGATCTCCTTGCCTGCTGGAAGTCATTACGATAGATATATGTGTCGGTTCCAAATCTTTGTACTTGCTATCGTATTTAATCGGGATCGTGTAATTGTTCCAGTTGCGTAATGCTGTATTCGCTCCATCGAAAATGATTTCCCCTTTTCCTAAAACCTTTAGGCCATCAACGGGATCCCCGTGATATTCTAATTTCTCATTACCTTCCCAACAAAGTAGTTCAACCCAGATACGTCCTTGGTCAACTCCTGTCGTATCTTTCAATTTGTAAGAATTTAGTCCCACTTTTTCTGAGCGTTGGAATTTTACACCAGCTTCATATTTGGCATCAACAGAAATGGATTCCGGACGCATGATAAACGGTATTCCGAAATAGGTCATTAACGGGGGATTGCTTAAAGCCGAGATATTCATTTTGAAATATCCTGTGAATATTGTTCCGGCTGTAATTAATTCACCTATGCCTAGACCACTTAAATCTTGAATACCTGTTTGCATTTGTGCCGCAAATCCGTCTTGATTTTCGACGGGAGTGGTTCCTTGCACAAAAGAATTATTGGCTGTAGCCCATCCGAGTCCTTCGCCTAGTTTGCCGGGTCTTGGATCGATATTTATGGTTTTAGTTCCAACATTAATCCAGTCGTCAAATTTTGAATTTTCGATACTGGGGACGATTAGTACGTTCCAAACCCGTTCGTCTCCATTATCGGCAATTAAAGTGATTTGTTTTTTATCATTAGAACTTTTGAAAACAAAGGAGGATGGGGCAGAACCGTCTTTATATTCTCCTGTTTTGGCGATCTCTGCTTTAATAGTTACCGATTTTGTTTCCGCCCAGTCTATTTCTTTCTCAAAGGTAATTCTAATATTGTTATTCCGGATTGAAACATTCACACCTTCTGATGGTTCTGTGATACGGAAGTTTATAATGTCTGCGTTAGGCTTATCCTTTAATATGATTTGCCCCAAGTGGGGAATACCGCTCTCAGAAATAAGGTAAAAAGATTGTGGGGTATATACATCCTTGAATGTAAACTCTTTAAGGTTTAATGGATTTTCATCCACACTAATGGCCTTGTCTGTAGTTGAAGAAAATTTGATGTTAGCCTTTATCGTGAGTGGAAATAATTTTCTCCCGTAATCCAAGGGAATAGTTACTATATTATTACTGATTGTAATATCATCTTTGTTTAATATGATCCCTTCTGTTTGATCAGTAATTGAGAAAGAAACAATCTCCGCATCATCACTTAACTTGCTTACTTTCTCACATGAACTGAATAATCCAAGTGCTAGTAAAAGAATCCCGTAATATTTTCTCATATAAATTTAATTTTCGTAATACTCAGCAATTTTTATGCCATCCGTATAAATACGGAAATGAGGTTGATAAAGTTATCTATTGGGTATTTCATTGCAAAAGGTATTGCAAGTTATGTTTCATCGTTGTAGTCAACTGGTCGTAATTTGCGACCAGTTCTTTGATGTCACAGCTTGTGATATCAAAGTAGAAACCCTATTCATCCTTCTTTTTCTTCATATACCGCATGATATAGAATATAATACCGCCCAACAAAGCCAACAAAAGAAGACTTGAACTTATAGCTGAAATTCGGGCTCCCATGTAATAAGACTCCGGTTTGTATTCGAATGTAACGGTATGTTCTCCCGCGGGGACTATGACGGCGCGTAAGATATAATCAGCCCTGAGAAGATCGGTTTTGTTACCGTCAATATAAACATTCCAGCCTTTGGGATAATATATTTCACTGAATACGGCCAATTGTTCGTTTGCCGCGGAAGTCTTGTATTCCAATTTGTTCGGGGCGTACGAGGTCAATTGTATCGTGGCGTTCTCGTCAAAATTGAAACCTTTATCTTGAATGACGGATTCAAACTCTTTGCTGATGACGGCAGATTCTCTCGGGTCTATTTGTTTCAGCCCGAGTAATTCTTCATCCGGCGTGTTCACGAGTTCATAATCCTTGACAAACCATGCGTTCCCGTAAGCGTATTTATTGTTGACGGGGGCGGAATTGGCATGCACGATGACATATTTCGTGTTCAACATATTCAACACGGTTTGCTTGGAAAGACTTTCTTCCATGGCAGAGAGTGTTGGAGAACTTTCCAGCGTTTTACCGATACTTTGCATCTCGGGATAGATGAAATAATCAATAATATCTTGGTAACGCTGTAACTTGGCGGCACTGTATCCCCCGATCGTCTTGTGATGATAACTGGTATGCGAATCATTGAACGTGTTCACGGATATATCCAGTACCCGATAATTCGGGTCTTTATCTGCAAGGATGGCTTGATCCACCGGACGAGGTTGGTATTGATTGTTAAACTCCCGTTGTTTTACAAAGTGGTCGTTATTGAGGTAACGTTTATCCACGGTCCACATATCGGCAAGAATCAATAGTCCCATGACGATCACGACATGTGTACTTTTGATTTTCTGAATCATCCATGCCCAAATAACGATGCCTGCCAATAAGATAAATACCAAAGAACGGAATGCGTCCGAGCGAAGCAGGGATTCCCGGTCTTGGGGTAAATATTGTCTGAGCCAATCCGGGTATTGACTGTCTGCCGGCGAAACGAAACTTCCGGCTAAACCGGGTAATAACGCGAACAAGGCGCAAATACCACCGGTAACTCCTATGGCTATTTTCAATCCTTTAAGCAGAGTCTTTTTCTCGTATTCCCCGTTAAGAATTTTGTTCAGGGTATATATCCCTAGCAAAGGAATGGTCAACTGTAACACGATCAATATCATGGACGGCACCCGGAATTTGTTGTATAGCGGGATGTAATCATAGAAGAAACTCGACAGGAACATGAAATTCCGTCCCCAACCCAAGAATAGAGCCAGTAAAGAAACTCCTACAATCCACCACTTCATGGGTCCTTTGATTAACACGAGTCCCAACACGAAAAGGAAAATAGCGATAGCTCCCATGTACATAGGTCCCGCCGTGAATGCCTGTTCGCCCCAGTACAAAGGTAATTGTTGAATGATTTGATCGGCATTCGACGCTCCTTGGCTATTCAGGAATTTGTATGTTTCCGAATTTTTGTCTAACGCTCCGCCGGAGGCTCCACCCTTGAAGTTCGGTATCATCAGATTGAGGGTTTCGTCAATCCCGTAACTCCACGCGGTGGCGTAATCTTTATCCAACCCGCCTTTGGTTTGGCTATTTTGGTTCAAGGTCAATTCCGACCCGCCTCGCATCGTGTACTTGCTATATTCCCACGTCGGCCACAAGTGATTTATATTTGTGGCTGCCGCAAATAGAACCGCTACCACGAGTAGCGTGACAGTTTTTAAAAAGGCGGGAAGAGCCTTTGCTTTGACGGCTTTGTATAATTGTGCTATTCCGTAGAATAAAACGATAAAAGCGAGATAATACGTGATTTGCGGGTGATTCGCCATGATTTGGAAAGCAAGTGTTATCCCGAAGAATACCGCCCCTAACCACCGATTCTTTCGGAAGGCGAAAACGACAGAAGCCAAGACCATGGGCATTAATGATATTGCCACCATCTTCGCGTTATGTCCTACTTGAAGAATTTGGAAATTGTACGAGCAGAAACCAAAAGCGAGAGCACCCACGATAGATAGCCACGGGTTTACCCCGAAAGCCAATAGTAACAGGTAGAAACTGACAAACCCTAAAATCAGATAGCTGGCAGGGCGAGGTCCCACGAACAGACTGTCATACACGTTTTTCAAGTAATTGCCTTTATATTCCGTGGAGATCATTGTGGTCGGCATTCCGCTGAACATGGAGTTTGTCCACAACGGCTCTTCTCCTGTTTGTTCCCGAAACTGTATAATCTCGTTCGCTGCCCCTCGCCACGAGGAAATATCCGATTGCATTACTATTTTGCCCTCGAATAAAGCCGGAAAGTAAGCGTAGGCAATAACGATAAATAGGATAAAAGCTACAAGATAAGGATAAAACGATTTGAGCTTCGGCATCTTCATGTTTTTGTGTTTTAATGTATTCGATTTCTCGCGAAAGTAAAAAATATAATTATCAAAATAGAGGAATGTATTTAAAAATTGTGAGAAGGGGATGGTCTTGGTGGGACGATGGCATTCGTGTTTCTTGAAAAATGTATGCCTTGGATTAGGCGGTAGATAAATTATTTGTATTTTTAGATTTTTATTTTTTCTCTAAAAATACAAGAGAGTTATGAAAGTTTTTATGTTGGCTAATCCGGTTGCCGTGCATACCCAAAAATGGGTGAAGTCCTTATCCGAGAGAGGAATAAATATATTACTATATAGTTTTAGGCCTTACAAGGAAGAGGGGTTTTATAAAAACATGGAGAACGCGGAGGTGCGTGGCTTTACCAAAGAAAGAAATGCACGGGGGATAAAATCGTTTTTCTTGTTTAAGCTATTCTGGTACTATATACCTTTGGTTTGGGATATCAAGCGACAGATTCGTGCTTACAAACCGGATTTGGTACATTCCCATTGCATCAGTGATAACGGTTTGTTCGGGGTTTTGTCCGGATTTCATCCTCTCTTGGTGTCTGTCTGGGGAACGGATATTTTTGTCTACCCCTCGAAAAGCGGTATTCGGAAACGAATAATCCGTTTTATATTGAAACGGACGGATCACATTCTGTCAACGAGTCACGTGATGGCAGAAGAAACCCGGAAGTATATATCCCGGAAGATAGAGATCACTCCTTTTGGTGTGGACATCAGTTTATTCCGGCAGTTGGAGAGAAAGCCCGACGGGGTATTCACCGTGGGGATTGTGAAGACGTTGGAGTATGGTTACGGGATTGATGTACTTATCGATGCTTTCGCTTTGTTCCGGAAGAAATATGCTGAGACAAGCATGAAGTTGCGTGTTGTCGGGGATGGAAGTTTGAGAGGGAAACTTGAAAAACAGGCAGAAGATTCGGGAGTAGGAGATGATATCATTTTTGAGGGGCGTGTACCGAATCATGAATTGCCGACGATATTGAATGATTTTGATGTATTTGTAGCTCTTTCGAGAAGTGAGAGTTTTGGAGTCGCAATAGTGGAAGCCATGGCATGCCAATGTCCTGTGATCGTGTCCGATGCCCCGGGATTCGTGGAAATTGTGGAAGACGGAATAAACGGGTTGATTGTGCCTAGGGAGAATGCCGCCGCTGCAGCGGAAGCCATGGAACGTCTTTTTCTGGATGGCAGGTTGCGACTTGCTTTAGGAACAAGCGGTCGGGAACGAGTGGAGAAAATGTATGATTGGCAGAAAAATGTTGACACCATGATTGCTTTATATCAGCAGGTATGAGTATCTTTGTTCCCGTTTGAGAAATATTTCGTGTATAGATAAGTTTATATTTTAGCGTAAAAGATGTTCGGAGATATAAAACAGACCATGAAGCATACCGTCGTGTATGGCGTTGGAAACTTTGCTTCCAAGTTGGTCGGTTTTATTCTGATTCCGTTGTACACGAACGAGAAATTCTTTTCTCCCGCTGATTACGGGATGCTGAGCCTTTTGGACGTAACGTCCCAAGTATTGGTTGCCGCCATGGGATTGGCTTTTTATGCCGGGCTCGTGCGTTGGTATTGGGATAAGGAGTACGCGGAACGTCAGAAAAGTCTGTTCTTCACGATAATACTGATGACCACGGTGGCAGCCGTGGGGATGGGTATGATCCTGTGGGGATTCCGGGATTCTATAGAGGGGTTGTTGTTGGCAGGGGAGAAAATGGAGTCGTTTGAACAATTGCCTTACGTGTTCAATTTGCTGTTGGTGTATTCCGTTTTATCCGCGATAGTGGCACCGGTGTTGGATCTGTTGCGGTTGAAAAGCCGTTCCGTGCAGTTCTCGGTAGTCAATATTTTGAAATTGGTCGTTACCTTGGGTGTAACTGTTTATTTTATCGTGGAGCGGCAAAAGGGAATTACCGGGGTGTACGAGGCGCAAGTGATCGGGGCTATATTCCAAATATTACTCCTGTTGCCTTTCATTATAAAAAATTCAGCCTTGAAATTGGAATTTGCGGCTATTAAGCAAATTCTTTCGTATAGCTACCCGTTGATGTTCCCCGCTATCGTGGGCGGTTTATTGACCGTTTTCGATAAATATATGCTGAATTACATGAAAGGGATGGATGATGTTGCCTTTTATGCATTCGGTTATAAAATTGGTAACACGTTGAAAATATTCATCGTTGCTTCCGTTCAATTGGCACTGACGCCCTTGATGATGAAAAAAATAAACGACCCGAACAATCGACGTTTTTATTCAAAAATATTTACCTATCTCTCTTTCGGAGGAATGTATTGTGTTTTGGGATTAAGTTTATTATCCAGAGAATTGATTGCCTTGGTGGCGTCTAATCCCGCGTATTATGCTTCCGTGTATATCGTTCCTTTTATCACTTTCGGGATATTCTTCGGTATGTTGCGGGATGCTTCCGTTATCGGTTTACAAATCACGAAACGGACAAAAATTATCAGTTCCTCGATCATCTTGATCACGTTTATAAATCTGGGATTGAATATACTTTTGATCCCCGCGATGGGAATGTACGGGGCTGCATTGGCAACCTTGGTGGCGCAAATAATTTCTTGGGGCATACCCTACTATTTCGCGCAAAAGGCTTATCCGATACCCTACGAGTTGGGTAAGTTGGGAAAAGTTCTTGCGGTTGGTACGGCAATCTATCTTCTGAGCGTTTTGACGGCTCCGTTGAATATATGGATTGCTTTCATTATCAAGATCGGGTTGTTGGTTGCGTATCCTTTTATGCTCTATGCATGGAAATTTTACGATGACGTGGAACTTCAAAGAATCACGGGGATGTGGGATAATTGGAAATTGATGTTGGGATATTATTGGTCTTCTTTGACCTCTATGCCTCGTAAAACAGTTAATCTGGGAAAGACTGTTGTTGCCGGGCGATTGAGTAGGGAATTTAGTAAACGAAAGGCTAAATTTTTATTTTTAGTGCCTCGTAAGAGAATAGCTATAGCCTTGTTGGATAAAAGTAAATATCATAACGATTTCGCCGCATATTACGAAACGGTGAAAGGCAAGAACTCGGTCAAGTATTTTCATCAGCAGGCGCACAAGAAAGGGGCTGAATTTCGGTCTATTGAACCGGAGTTATTCGAGAATGAGATTTTTGAAGTGAATACTTCATTGGAAGTACGACAGGGAAAAGAGATAAAACAAGAATATTTGCAGCGGGGAAATATTACCCGGGGCGAGGGGATGGACGTATACGGGGTCTTTATGGATGATAAACTGGTCGGGTATATCCGTACATTGCATCTGGGCGAAACGATATTTATAAATAATATATTGGGGCATGGCGCTTATCTGAAAGCAGGGGTTGTGTATTTCTTGCTTTTGGAAGTCGTGCAGCGTTGCTTTGAGCGGGACGATGTAAGGTATATCATTTATGACTCCTATTGGGGAAATTCCCGAGGGTTAGCTTTATTTAAAAAACGTTTCCATTTTGAACCGACTAAAGTGACATGGATAAACCGATGAACCGCTGGAAAAGAATATATCGCAAGTTATTTCGGCAGAAAGACCGGATAGGGGAGTATGAAGCTCTTTTGAAACGGGCTTTGGAGAACGGCTATCGGGTAATGTCGTTACTTGAATGGGTGCGGGAAGATTATCCGTCGGGGCATGTTCTCTTGCTTCGTCACGATGTGGATATAGATTCCCGCGGGGCGGAAAGGATGTTCGAGGTGGAAAGGCATTTAGGAGTTCATGCCTCTTATTATTTCCGGCATTTAACCATGAAACCCTCTCTCGTGAAGCGGATGCTTCGTGAAGGATTCGAGGTCGGGCTGCATTACGAAACGTTAGCCGTGAAGATGAGGCACTTGCAATTGAAGGACAAAAAAGAGATTTCTTCCGAAATCCTTCTCTCCTGTCAACAACAATTAGCCGGGGAAATCCAAGAATTTAGAAAGAGTTTCGGTTCCATGACCTCTCTCTGTTCCCACGGTGCGGCTTGGAACAGGAAACTGGGTGTCCCGAATCATATTCTCGTGGACGATACGTTCAAAAAAGAGCATGATATCCTTTTCGAGGCTTACGACGAAGCTTTGAGGGAAAGAATCACGACCTACATATCGGATGCCTCGGTGACCGACGCTTCTGTCTGGCGATACGGTAAATCCCCTGTCGAGGCTATCGAGCAAGGTGATTCCGTGATCCTGTTATTGACTCACCCTGAGCATTGGAATCATCATTTTCTCTCGAATGTGCGCAAACTTTGGTTGTCTTTCTTAGATCGTTAGTATATCGTATTCAACGTGTTGCCTGCCACTACCGAGTTGTATTTCTCCAACACGGCTTTCTTTCCGTTCTCTCCCATGCGTTTCCGTTCTTTCGGGTGTTGATAGAGATAGATGATTTTTTCCGTGAGGTCGTCCACGTCCTCGTTCCGGAATACCATTCCGCCTCCGGTTTCTTCGATTAATTCCAACTGGGGGGTACAATCCGACACCAGTACGGGAGTTTCAAACAACATGTATTGGTAAACCTTGTTGGCAATACCGGAATCATGTTGCGGATTCTTGATTAAAGGGGATAACCCGATAGCGGATTGGCGGGCAAAAGCGGGAAACTCGGACAGATCCTTCCATTTATGGTAAATGATTTGCTCTTTTATTTGAGGATCATCCATGTAGATCTTGAATACTTCTTTGTCCCCTTTGTCTATAGGGCCGATAAGCAATAGTTTTATATCCGGGTACTTCGGGGCAAGTTCCTTTAACGTTTTAAAACAGGTAATCAATCCGCGGCGTACACCGATAGCCCCGAAATAGAACATGATAAAATCTTGCTTGGCAACCGTTTCGGGAGCGGTATCGTGTTTTAAAAGTTCCTCCGTGTCCGGCACATTGGGATAAATAACGAAGCGTTTTCCCGCGAGTGACGGGTATTTTTGTTTTAACTCTTCTTGAAAGCTATGACACAACACGACGATGTTGTCGGCATATTCAAGGTATCTTTTTTCCAGTTTTTCCCAGCGTTTGGGAACCACGAGCAAACTCTTCGGGAAAGTCGTTGCCCACGTGTAGGATTGTATCGCTGCCGGGAAGTTCTCGTGCAAGTCGAGAGTGATCGGGAGCCGGTATTTGCGGCTGCCCGTGTACACGGGTTTTGCCATGTACAAATCATGCGTGTGTAAGGCTTCTACCCCGGTATTTTTTATGAAACGACGGATTTGTTTTTGCCATATCCAGTTGTATAGCGGGAAACGGTTCACGATTCCGAACAGGATTTCTCTTTGCCTGTTTGACATCTTGAAGCGTGTGATTTTAGTTTTGCCGATAGTCCCCGATAGTCCGATATTCAGCAAATCCGGACAGAGAACGTGTATCTCGTGCCCGTGATTTTCCAAAACCTTGATCTCGTTCAGTACCCGTTGATCTCTCGTGATCTCTTTATCTAATATGACACCTATTTTCATGTCTTATTTTTTATTTCCGTAATAATTCTTTGAAAATCCCCTCACTTCTTTACCCAACAAGGCATTCCACCCTCCCCACAGAAGCCCGAATCCGTATGCGAACACTTGAATCAACAGCGTGATGATTGACAAGAAGGCAACCGCGAGGCTGTGATACTTTCCCAAAGATTGAAGGAAAGCCGGCAGGCAAACCGCCAGCAGTCCGCAACCGGCAATGCTCCACAGGACATGCGTCGGGAATATTAGCCCCGTGAAACAGGTCACAATGGCTAACCCGAACAGACCGAGGATAAGGATCGCGGGTAACAAATGCACCACTTTCAACGTGTGCGGGTGACGACGGGAGAGGTTGATACGTGCCACTCCCCAGTTGAATATCTGGCGGAAGAATTTCGGGATGCTTGTCCGTCGCTTGTGGTAAACGTAAGCATCGGGAATAAGTCCTACTTTGAATCCGGCATTGTATATACGCATCGAGTAATCCATGTCTTGCCCGTGGCGAAGACCTCCCATTTCTCCAATCGTGTCATGGACTTCGCGGGATATGCCCATGTTAAAACTCCGGGGATAGAAACGTCCGACATGTTTTTTATTTCCTCGCGTGCCGCCCGTGCCGATAAAAGAAGTCATGGAATAATTGATTGCTTTTAACAGAGGGGAGAAAGAGGGATGACACGTGTCGGGTCCGCCGAAAGCGTCGTAATGGTGTTCGTTTTGTACTTTCTCTATTTCACGTAGCCAATGCGGGGGAAACATGCAATCCGAATCCACGAAGATAAAATAATCTCCTTTGGCTTCCCGCATCCCGTGATTTCTCGCGGCTCCCGGGCCTTGATTCTTTTGGTAGACGGCACGAATCTGCAAACCGCTTGCCGAACGGTATTGCTCTATAAATTCCCGAAAACCGTCTTTCGAACCGTCATCCACGAAAAGAAATTCAAAAAGTTTCCGATCACCTTCCATTTTTTCGGCACTATCGAGAAGTTCTTTCACTTCATCCAATCGGTTATAAACGGCTATGATAATAGAATATTTCATACATTTTCCCTTTAATAATAAGCCTCAATATTATCTTCCACCCGTTTATAGATAAATTGCTGTTCCCAAATCGCGAGTCCTAGGATAATCCAAATGAAATTATAGTGCCACCGGAGTTTCGGATGAGCCGGGTAATCCAAGATATACCGGATATATTCGTAATTGAATATACCTTGTTTTTCGATGTATTCCTTCGTCAGAATCTTTTCGGCGGTATCCTTCAAATCCTTCTTGAACTGGAGATACGGGTTCACCGTGAATCCCCATTTCTTCTTGGTGATGATCTTGGGCGGCAGATAGGGTTTCATGGCTTCCCGGAACAGATACTTCGTCTGGTTATTCTTGATTTTAAGTTCCACGGGCAGAGAGAATCCGAAATCCACCAGCTCCCGGTCGAGGAAAGG
Organism: uncultured Butyricimonas sp.; assembly: GCF_959596855.1. NCBI lineage: Bacteria > Pseudomonadati > Bacteroidota > Bacteroidia > Bacteroidales > Odoribacteraceae > Butyricimonas > uncultured Butyricimonas sp. The sequence goes on along the minus strand of NZ_CAUFYA010000003.1, from coordinate 161,207 downwards.
CACCCGTTCTTCCACGGAATGAGCCATTGACATCCGGTCGTCCGTGAGCAGGTAATCATTTACCATTTTGGACTGGAACTCCGTGTATAGCACTTGATTTAGTGCGTTCTCGTTCTTCACGTCGTTGAAAATCTTATCGAACTCCTTGTGAACCGGAATAAGTTCCACTTGGTGTTGATGCAAAAACTTCTCCGAGTAAATATTCTTGTAGAATGGCATGTCGTAATCCCACGCGTTACGGAGGATGAGATAAAAGTGCTCCACGTCCCCGATCGAGAGAAGCATTTGCACTCCCCGTCGGTACTCGTCATACTTCAAAGACTTGGAATTATTTTGTAGTTTGAAAATAAAATCCGATTTCCAACGTCCGAAGCGTTGCATCCATCGCGGCATATGGCGGTGCCATTGGTTGAACGGGTAAACGAACTTGTGAATATCGTACCCGGCAAATAGCTCGTCCCCGCCTAATCCCCCCAGTACAACTTTCACCGTGGGGTGGACGAACGCCGACATGTTGAATCCCTGCAACAAATTGATTTTCGGTTCTTCCGCGTGCCATATAACTTGTGGCATTTGTTGCATCGGGTTCATCGACAGACTCAACGTGTGATGATTCGTATGAAAGTAATCCGCTATCTGTTGCGCGTCGGGAAATTCGTCCGTGGGTTCGTTGAATCCCATGGTAAACGTGTTGATTTCCGGTACTCCCAATTCATGCATCTTTTGCACGATAGCGGAAGAATCCAACCCTCCCGAAAGATATACTCCCACGGGGACGTCACTCACCAGCTGGCGTTTCACGGCCTGTTTGATCAACGCGTTCATCCGCTCCTTTGCTTCGTCTTCCGTGATGGAGCGATCGACATCGACAGACAATTGCCAGTAACGTTTTACCGTGAACAACCCTTTCTCGAACACGGCATAATGTGCCGGCGGGATACGTTTGATTCCCTCGAACAGGGTTTCGTTGCCTTGCGTGTACCGCAAGTTCAAGTGAACGTGTAAGGCCTTCAGGTTGAGTTGTCGCTCGTACTTGGGATGAAGGATAATGGATTTTTGCTCCGAGCCGAATACCAGTACGCCGTCTTTCAAAAAATAGTGAAGCGGTTTCACCCCGAAATGGTCCCGGGCAAGAATCAAGCGCTCGTTCTTCATGTCCAACAAGGCAAAAGCGAAAATACCGTTCAGCTTGTTGAAGAATCCGGTACCGTGTTCCTCGTACAAGTGAACCAGCACCTCCGTGTCGGTAGCCGTGTAAAACACGTGTCCTTTATTTTTTAATTCTTCCCGTATCTCCTCGTAATTGTATATTTCCCCGTTGAAAATAACGCAAACCGTTTTATCCTCGTTGAATATGGGTTGATTCCCGCAAGTTGTCACGTCGATAATGGACAAGCGCCGATGCCCGAGAGTAAAATCCCGGTGGACATAGACGGCTTGGTCATCCGGACCGCGGTGTTTTATGGCGGTCAGCATTTCCGACATCAATTCTTTGTTATCCTTGTCGCGTTCAAATATTCCGGCTATTCCGCACATATTCTTTGTTGATTAATTGGACATCGGTTGCATTTTTTACAAAAGTAACACAAAAATGAGAGATACGGAATATCTATACTTATTTTATGGTTGGGCAGCCTATTCTTAACCCTTGCTCTACCTCATGAACGTATCATGGACGTAGCATGAACGTAGCATAAACGTAAATCAGTGTTTATGCTGTGTATATGCTCCGTTCATGCACTACTTATAAGGTAGGGCAAGGGTTATGTAGTGGTAGCAAGGGATGGGGCTATAACCTGTTCAGTTTTTTCAGAGCCTTGAATTTATGGCGATACATTTTCAGGATATTCCGGATATTGTCGTACCGGCGGAATTTTTCACTGTATGCGCGTAATTCGTCTTTACCCGTGATTTGGTGGAGTACTAGCAATTGATGGCGTACCAGCCGGAGATAGCCGATAGTGCAGGGGTCGTTTTGCGGGTAACCGGGCAGGTCGCAGCGGTTGAAGCGGGACCAATAACCCATGTCGAATTTAGGTAGTTGGCGGATAAGCCCTTCCACACCTTCCTTGAATAGATGGAGGGCGAGGGCATGCCCGTCGGGATTCACTTCTTCCGGGACGGCACGAATGTAATCGTGTAGACCGAAGAGCGAGAATATATGTCCGTCCAACACGCGGGTAGGGTAGGCAGCCGTGTACTCTTCATAGAATGTTTCGCCGATTGCCCGGTCAACGGAAACACCGCCTTCGGATATATCTTTCGTGAAAGGGATAAGGGCAAGTGTTGCCGCGTGCAGGTATTCCGTGTTTTGTGTCATTTGCCATGCCCGCAAGAGGATAGAGATAGCCCGGCTTTGGGTGAATGCCGATTTCCACGGGGTGGTGACGCGGTATTCCGGTTTGGCGGTTTCGGTCAGCCAGTAACAACCCAATTCGGGCGATTCCTCCCGTTGCTGCATGAACCAATCGGCAAAGCGGAGGAAATAGGCTTTCTTTTCGCTATCATGTGTTTTGAGCCAGCTATGAAACACGGCCAAAGCGTATTGCCCGATGGTGATTGGGTAATAGTAATATCCTTTCCCGTCAACCACGTCGATGTAGGAGTGTACGAGGGGAATACCCGCTTCATCAAATTGGAACGGGTGGTTGCCGCCCCGCGTGTTGATTTTGTCCTCTTCAAAAAGAAAATAATAATAAGTCAGTTCAGTGCTTTTGTTGTCCGTGCAAGTAGCCAGATGCTTGTTCTCGTTGAAATCGGTCAACAATCTTTTTCCGAAGAATAGGGCATTTTTCAGTTTCATAGGCTTGTTTATTTCGTGTGCCGGGAAAGCACGTGATTCATGAAGTGAGCCAGTTCCCCGGTGGTTGCCTCGCGGGAATAACGGGAACTGTTCGAGAACGAGTAGGCGGGTGTTTGACGTTGCCATGCCTCGTGGAGTTTGCGTAATATTCTTTTGGCACCTTCCGTGTCATTGTAGTCGACCATTTCCCCGCATTGACATTCGTCGATGATATGGCGGGCTTCTCCCTCGGTATTGCCGACGGCGAGGATGGAACGTTGAGCCCCGATGTACTCGAACAATTTTCCGGTAAGGATGCCCTTGTTGTTCGGTACGTTATCAATGACAAGTAACAGGGCGTCGGACGAGTTTATATGGCGTATCGATTCGTCGTGGGGGAGATAGGATATGTATTCCGTGTCGGCGGTCAGCCCGTTTTCCTCCACGAGTTGTCGCAGTTCGGGACAGGTGTTCCCGATGAATTTCAGCCGGAACCGTATATTTTCTTCCCGCAATTCCCGAAGGGCGGGGAGTAAGGGTGTCGGGATACGGGTGACTGAAAGTACTCCCGTGTAAGTAATCACGGGGCAGTCGTTGCGCGGGAGGGGAGCCGGACGGTTGTCGTAACCATTGAAGACCAGACAACCGTTTCGCAGTTTTTCGCGTTTGCTTTCGAGCAATTGCAGGATGTCCTTGCTGATGGATACGATGCCATCGGCGGCATTCAAGGCGTCGTGTTCCAGACGACGGTCTTTACGCTCGGCACGGGCACTCCTTTTCAAGTTTTGGTTGTAAACGACCTCTTTCCACGGGTCGCGATAGTCGGCAATCCACGGTTTCCCCGTTTTTCGGGCAAGGGCTTGACCGATTAGTTGCAACGAATGGGGAGGAGAGGAGGTGAGAATCAAATCAATGTTTTCCGACCGGATGATTTTCTTTCCTTCCCTCACGGCGTAACGTTTCCAACCGACACGGGCATCGGGGATGAAGAGGTTGAGCCGAATCCATTTGGAGAGGCGGGTGACGAGGTTCGGGCTTTTCTCGGAGAGAATATAGGTCCCGATTGCGTCGTCCTTCTTTTTGCCGGAAACCAGTTTGAAAATGGAGAACGGTTCGAAAGTTTTTGTCTTGTACACTTTTAGGTGCGACGGGATTTCTTTTTCCAACGAGGGGTCTTTAGCGGGATACTCGCCTTTTCTGACGGTCAGTATCACGGGTTCCCACCCGTACTTGGGCAGGTATTTTGCGAAGTTTAGCACCCGTTGCACTCCCGGTCCCCCGCTTGGCGGCCAATAGTAGGTAATAATCAGAACTTTCTTTTTCATCTTACGCCTCGATTAAAGTATCGACAATCACTTTTGCGGCATGTCCGTCACCGTACAGGGGGGTAGAAAAGTCAGGATGCGGTTGCTCCCGGTAGGCTTGGATAATTCTGTCGTATGAATTTCCCGCCAAGGTATTGTAACCGTGGTCGACGAGTTCCGTCCATTCCGTTTCGTTCCGGAGCGTGATACAATATTTCCGGAAGAAGAAAGCCTCTTTTTGTAATCCCCCGCTATCCGTCATGACGAGCGAGCATTTGTCCAGTAAGTGAATCATTTCAAGGTATCCCACGGGGTCGATGAAACGAATGGGGGAGAGTCGGGTATTATAGCCCGAAGCCTCCAGTTTTGCCCGGGTACGGGGATGAAGGGGGAGAAGGACGTCTTGCTCCCGTGAAATCGTTTCCAGTGCTCGGATGATTTCCGACAAGTATTCGGGAGTATCCGTGTTTTCAGCCCGGTGCAGGGTGGCGAGTACGAAATCCCGCTTCAGTTCGATTTGTGGCGGACGGCTGTATTGCCGGTAGAAAAGGGCGGCGTCCAGCATGACATCTCCCGATAGCACGACACGGGAGTCGAAATGGTCGAAGCCTTCATTTTGCAGGTTTCGGGTAGCCGTTTCCGTCGGGCAGAAAAGGATATCGGAAATGCGGTCTGTCAGAATCCGGTTGATTTCTTCCGGCATGGTCATGTTGAATGAACGCAACCCGGCTTCCACGTGTGCCACCCGGATATGTAATTTCTTCGCGGCAAGAGCCCCGGCGAGGGTGGAGTTCGTGTCCCCGTATACAAGCACCCAGTCCGGTTTCTTGTCTATAAGTACCTTTTCGATTTCTTCAAGCATCTTACCGGTCATGGCACCGTGACTCAGGCTGTTGATATTGAGGTTGTAACCGGGAGCGGGAATCCGCATTTCCTCGAAAAACAAATCACTCATATTGGGGTCGAAGTGTTGCCCCGTGTGTATGATGGTTTCGTGAATATCGTCGCGAGTGCTGATTTCCCGGCTGACTACTGCCGCTTTCACGAATTGAGGTCTTGCCCCTACGATGGTGATAATGTTCATGGAACGGGTATTATTGATTAAAAAACGCGTGTATTTGTTGTATGATATATTCTTGAACCTCTGGTTTCATTTCCGTGTGGATGGGCAGGGATAGTACCTCTTCGCTCAGTTGCTCCGACACGGGGTACGAGCCTTTCCCTTGTCCTTCGCGGAGGTAGGCTTGTTGCAGGTGTAAAGGAACCGGGTAATATATCATGCTCGGGATGCCTTGGGATTGCAGGAAAGTCTTCAGCTCATCCCTGCGTTTGTCTGCCACTCGTATCGTGTACTGGTGGAACGCGTGCGTGCTGTTGGTAGCTCGGGCGGGAAGTATAATGCCTTTGACGGAAGCCAGTCCCTCGTCGTATTTGTCGGCAACCCGGTTACGGGCGGCAGTGTATTCGCGGAGATAACGTAATTTCACGTCGAGAATGGCGGCTTGTAGCGTGTCCAGCCGGGAATTGCAACCCACGATATCGTGGTGGTATTTAATCTTTTGCCCGTGATTGGCAATCATGCGGGCACGTTCTGCCAGTCGGGCGTCCCGGATAAATAAGGCTCCGCCGTCCCCGTAGCATCCCAAGTTCTTGGACGGGAAAAATGAAGTGGTGCCGATATCGCCGATACACCCGGATTTCAGTTTCCGTCCGTCGCTGAAAGTGTACTCCGCCCCGATGGATTGCGCGGCATCCTCCACCACGAAGAGGTTGTGGCGTTTGGCAATTTCCATCAAAGGCTCCATGTCGGCACATTGACCGTACAGGTGAACGGGTACGATGGCTTTCGTGCGGGGGGTGATTTTTTCTTCAATCCGGGTAACGTCTATCGTGAAGCGGTCTGCCACACAATCGGCGAACACGGGTTTCAGGTGTAATAAGGCTATCACTTCCGCCGTTGCCACGTAGGTATGCACGGGTACAATTACTTCGTCTCCCGGTTGTAAGCCTAAGGCCATCAAGGCAATTTGCAGGGCATCGGTTCCGTTCGCGCAAGTTATCGCGTGCTCCACTTGATTGTATTCCGCGAGGTGTTGTTCAAATTGTTTTACTTGCGGTCCGTTGATAAATGCCGCGGAGTCGAGGACTTCCTGTATGGCGTGGTTTATCTCTTCCCGAATACGTTCGTATTGCCCGTGAAGGTCTACCATGGCTATATTCATGATGGAATATTTTATATTATTATTCTGTAATCTTTTCTACAATACCGTTTTGCAAGCGATACCGTTGTTTGCTTTCGGGACATTCGGCGATGCCGTCTTTGTCGAAATGCAGCCTATGCCCGTATTCGCTCATCCATCCCAGTTGGCGTGCCGGATTCCCGACCAGCAAGGCGTAAGCGGGGACGGTTTTGGTCACGACAGCCCCGGCGCCGATAAAGGCGTAAGCCCCGATGTCATGCCCGCAGACGATGGTTGCGTTTGCCCCGATTGTCGCACCTTTACCCACGTGCGTCCGTGCGTACTGGCTTTTGCGGTTCACGGCACTCCGCGGGTTCGTTACATTCGTGAACACGCAGGAAGGACCCAAAAATACGTCATCATCGCAGGTCACGCCCGTGTAGACCGATACGTTGTTTTGTACCTTCACTTGGTTTCCCAGAATGACGTCGGGAGAGATTACTACATTCTGTCCGATATTGCAGTTTTCCCCGATGCGGCAATTGCTCATGATATGTGAGAAATGCCATATTTTAGTTCCTTTTCCTATGATTGCGCCTTCGTCAATGACGGCTGTTTCATGTGCGAAATATTCTTCCATGTCGTATTTATTTTTCAAAACAAAAATAGCGCTTTTTTTGACAAAAGAAAACCGCCCGGTGTATCGGACGGTTTTCTTGGTTTGTGGTTTAGGCTATTAGTAAAATTTATATCTGGCATCGGTAACTCCTGCTTTCTTAATCAAGGCGGGAAGAGTCTGATAATAAATTTTGGTCATGTTCATTTGTAGTGCTGAATTCTTTGCAGCCTCGATTTGTTCGGGGGTAACCGTTTCAACGGTTTTGGAATTAACTACAACTACATACACTCCTTGATTGCCGATAATCGGTTTGGAGATTTGATTTTCCTGCAAGGTCATCACTTCAGAGATTAACTTGGGTTCGATTCCGGCTCCGGGGATTTGGAATGAACTGAAGCTGACATCTGTCGCGTCCATAACTTGCGCGTTTGCCTTTTGAGCGACAGAAAGCAAACTTTCGCTACCGGAGATAGCACCGGTCAATTCTTTTGCGATGATTTCACCTTTTTTCTTTCTGATAAGTTCGGTACGAATCATGGGGGCTACACTGTTTAACGGTGCGATACCTTCTTCTTGAATGTTGGTTAACACGGCAACCGTGAATTTATCCCCTGTTTCGAAAATCGGAGATTTCTCCTTGTCCATAAGGATGAATCCCGGTTTATCCGTTAAGTAAGCCTGACGGATAATCTCTCTGGCACTTTCGATACCCGGGATAGTAGCGTCGTTTTTACCTAAATTCGCGATACGCTTGGTTTGATTGTTGGCGGTAACAGCCGCGTCGAAATCGGCAAGCGTGTTGATATTGTTAGCGAAAGTACGGGCATCATTGTAGATTTTGTTGACCGTCTGTTGTGACGGGGTAATCTCTTTGGCAATGATTCCGAGTAATACTTTCTCTACCGGTTTTGTCATGTCCATTACTTGAAGAACGTGGTAGCCGTAAGGAGTTTTCGTGATTTTAACTTCATTTTTCTTGGCAATAAATGCAGTGTCACTGAATGAAGGAATCATCATCTCCTGTGTAAACCATCCCAAGTCACCCCCGTTGATAGCTGAATTTTGATCCGCGGAATATTTTCTGGCAAGTTCGTCGAAGTCGCCTCCTTTACGGATTAATCCAGCCAGACTGTCCGCTAATTTCTCAGCACGGGAAGCCTCCATCGTTTGGGTTGAAATCAAGATATGGCGGGCTTTTACAGAGTCGGGCATTACTTTACGGTCGGCTACGCGTGCAATATTGTACGCGTTGTCTTGCAAGTAAGGTCCGTACACGCCGTTACCTTTTTCAGTGAAAAGAAATTCATCCAATTCTTCATTCCCGATTTCTCCTTTTTTGTAGTATTTGGGTTGGAATCTTTTTTCGGATGAAAGATTAGCGAATTCAATCACGTTACTTGCATTGGTAAATTCCGGAATGGACTCTTTTACCCATTCTTCTGTTTCTTGAATATCTTCGGCTGAAGCGGAAACGTCAAAGTTCACGTAAACGATTTGCCGCATTTCCTGTTGTTCGAACAGGTATTTGTGTGAATTGTAATAATCTTTTATTTCGTTGTTCGTCACGCTTACGGCTGAATCGCTTACCGTGTTATAACTCTTCGAGATGAAGCTGATGTCAACAGTCGTTAAAGCATTCTCGGCGTATTCTTTTGCAACCTCGTTCGGGATAAACATACCTTTCATCAACAATGAATTGTATTTCTCTTGCTTGCGTGCTGCTTCTACCTGCTCTTCCATGTTCAACCAATATTGTTTGCTTGCTTGAGCTTGCATATTATTGGCGGGAGCGTTTAAGATCATTTGTATTCTTTCTCTGGCAAGATTTTTATCGAAAGCACCGGTTTGCGGATCGGTGAACAATTGTTTGATACTGGGATGCATATTTTCCCCTAAAGTGAAATCGAACAACTCATCTCCGCTGACACCTAGCCCAAGACTTTCATATTCTTTTTGCATGATGTTTTCGGACACAATCTGATTCCACGTGTTTTCGCGAATCATTCGTTGTTGCTCTTCGTTTAAAGAAGGTAAATTGTTCATTGATTTGATCGTTTCCTCGTTCTCCGCTACCTTTTGCTGATAATCCTGAATGCTGATAGCTTCTCCGGCGATCTCTCCGACTTGATTTTTAGAGCGGTTAAGAAGGCTGGCTCCAGAACTAAGCGCATCTCCAACAATGAAAGCCACAAGGGCCAAACCAATCACGATACTAACAAGTAGTCCGCCGCGATTTCTAATTTTTTGTAATGTTGCCATTTATATTAAAATTTTATGTTTTCCACACGAAATAATCTATTTTCGAGGGTACGAATATATAAAATGGATTGGTTTTATGCAAATAAATTTTATTCCCTTCTATATATTCACTTACTCACTCTTTTTACTCTTCTTTTTTGTGGTTGTTTTTTTCGTTTTTTCTGTTGTTTTTTCTGCTGTCTTCTTTGTTGTTTTTTTCGTCGTTTTCTTTTTGGTGTCGTTACCTTTCGCTATGATAGCCATGGTTTCCTCGAACGTCAATTTATCGGCCTCTTGTCCTTTCGGGATTTTATAGTTCTCTTTATTGAAAGTAATATAAGGTCCGAAACGTCCGTTAAGGATTTGAACACCATTATCAAATTCTTTGATCTTCCGGTTTCTCTCGATTTCCCGCTTTTCCTCGATACGCTCGATAGCGGTTTCCAGCGTGATTGTACCCGGCTCGTCAACTCCTTTTTTCAAAGAAACGAAGAGCTGATTATGTTTGATGTACGGTCCGAAACGACCGATTCCCACGCTGACGGGTTTGTCTTCATATTCGCCTAACTGGCGAGGAAATTTAAACAAATCAAGAGCTTCTTCCAGCGTGATGGTTTCCATTAATTGCCCTTTTAGTAGCCCGGCATACCGTACATTTTCACCCTCGCCGATTTGAGCCATAGGTCCGAAACGCCCGATACGAACGCTCACCGTTTCACCTGTTTGAGGTTCCGTTCCCAGTACGCGTTCTCCTCTGTTACGCTCCGACTCTTTCAGCGTTTTCTCCACGTTTGCGTGGAAAGGACGGTAGAAAGAGCCGATCATGGATTGCCATTCGATTTCTCCTTCAGCGATATGATCGAGTGCGGTTTCTGCTTTGGCAGTGAAATTGTAATCCATGATGTTGGTAAAATACTGGGACAGGAAATCAGTAACGACCATCCCGATATCCGAGGGGAAAAGTTTCTTCTTTTCTGCCCCGAAAGTCTTCTTGATCTTGTTTATTTTGATATTTTGTCCTTTTAAATCGATTTGGTCCAGTTCCCGGTCAACCCCGTCCCGGCTTTCCCGGAGAATATAGCCTCTGTTTTGAATTGTGGTAATTGTCGGCGCGTAGGTAGAAGGACGCCCGATACCCAAGGCCTCCATTTTTTTCACGAGGCTTGCTTCCGTGTAACGGGGCGGGTGCAGTGTGTATTGTTCCTGTGCCTGCACAAGCGAGCGTTCCAGTTGGTCGCCCTTGCGAATGGCGGGTAGTAATGCTGCCTCGTCATCTTCTTTCTCGTCATCGAACGATTCCATGTAAACTTTCAAGAAACCGTCGAAGATGATGACTTCTCCCTCTGCCTCGAATATATATTTTTGTCCCGAAATGGCAATGGTTACGGTAGTTTTTTCCAACTCCGCGTCTGCCATTTGGGATGCCAGTGTCCGTTTACGGATCAAGGCGTAAAGTTGCTGTTCGTTACGATCCCCGCTAATGGATTCTTTGTCCATGTAGGTCGGGCGGATAGCCTCGTGGGCTTCCTGTGCCCCTTTGGTTTTGGTTGCGTAATTCCGGGGCTTGGAATATTTTTCGCCAAGGGCATTCGTGATCACTGCTTTGGCTGCACCGATGGCCAGTTGGGACAGGTTCACGGAGTCCGTTCTCATGTAAGTGATCGATCCCTGCTCGTAAAGCTTTTGTGCCACGGACATGGTTTGGGAAACGGAGAAACCGAGTTTCCGGGAGGCTTCCTGTTGTAACGTGGAAGTCGTGAAAGGCGGAGCCGGTTTACGACTGGTCGGTCTTGTTACCACATCGCTGACCGAGAAGGATGCTTCTTTACAAGCTTCTAAGAACTTGAGTGTTTCTTCCCGCGTGGAGAAACGCTCGGATAATTCCGCTTTCAGGGGTGTGATATTCCCGTTAGCATCTTTCGTTTCGAATGTACCGATTACTTTATAGTACTTTTGTTCCTCGAAATGATTGATTTCTCGCTCTCTCTCCACGATGAGTTTTACCGCCACGGACTGAACCCGTCCGGCAGAAAGCGATGGTTTTACCTTCTTCCAGAGAACCGGAGAAACTTCAAATCCCACCAGTCGGTCGAGTACCCGACGGGCTTGTTGGGCGTTCACCAAGTTACCGTCAATATCCCGCGGGTTATTGATGGCATGCAGTATGGCATCTTTCGTGATCTCGTGAAAAACAATCCGTTTTGTGTTTTCCTTTTTTAAGCCGAGCACTTCAAACAGGTGCCAGGCAATGGCTTCTCCCTCGCGGTCCTCATCGGAAGCCAGCCACACGGTCTTGGCCTCTTTCGCGAGTTGCTTCAACTCTTTTACAATCGCTTTTTTATCGGGAGATATTTCGTATTGGGGTTGGAAATTATGTTCTATATCTATCCCTAAATCTTTTTTTTCAAGATCCCGGATATGTCCGAAGCTGGACTTTACAACATAATCTTTTCCTAAAAAACGTTCAATCGTCTTGGCTTTCGCCGGAGACTCGACAATTACTAAATTTTCAATCATACACGATTCTCTTTTACTTTTCGCTTCCCACGGAAGCAGAGTTATCGCTTTTTCAAGCAGTTCGTCCTAAAATTAGGGTGCAAACTTACGTAAAACAATTGAAAATGAAAAACGGTTGACAATTATAAATGAAAAACGGAGAGAAAATACAACCATTGTTGGAAGATTATTTTTTTGATGACGATTATAATAAACTTCTGTACATATTTTTTTATTGCAAGAATATCCGATATGTCTGTATTTGAAAACAGAATAAAGATATAAAAAATATTTATCTGAATTCTGTTTTCTATTTATACAAAATCTAGGATAGACCTACTCAAGAATAATTTTATTCTTAAAGTTGTGCTGGTTTCTCTTTTACCTCTACAGTAACCCATACTGAAGCGGAGCCTGCTACATTCATATAGCATATTTCATATATCCCGCTATCTGATTTTTTTGCATCTTTAATTGTAATTGTTACGTTAGCGCCAAGTTTATCTATACTGATTCTATCTGTATCTTTTAATTCATAAGCATTTGTATTCATTCCATAACGAAACCATACTATAGATGTCGGAGTTGGTTCTCCCGCTGCCGTTGTTCTAATTTGAATGGTCTGTCCTTTCTTGGCGACAATTTTACCTTCTGTTGGGGTTAAAATTTTAGGTATAGGTTTTATATAGAAAGATTTATTCTCTGTTACATTCTCAACTTTCGGAGCTTCTACCTTCTTAATATCAAAAGCTGTAAGAGAGAGAAAAGCTAAGACTATTAATAAATTTTTTCTCATAACTTTAATTTTTTATTTAAACAATCTAACAAAAATAATATCTAGGTTCAATAATTCTTTCCTTACTCATAGCTTGTAAGATAGGAAATGGAGGTTCATGATATTATAATTTAATCCATTTTATGGCATCTGCTATAAGTTCTTGCGGTGTCCCGTTAGGATTATTTTTTCTATCCCTATCACTCAAAATCACTTTTGCATTTTTTGAAAATTCAAAAATTCCTAAAGAAATCCAACCCTCTTCTCCTTTATTTACTTCTGCAATAACCTCATGCTCTTTTTTCCCGTCAAAAACCGTATAATGAAATTCCAGTTTCGGGTCCATATTAAAAAGAGGTGCATAATAAAAATATACTTCGTACTCTCCAGCACGTGGTAGCTGAACATTCCATTCTACTTTTTGTAAGCCTGATCCCGCTAGTTTGTACAGGGCGCTACGTATCGGGAAACCATAGAAGCCTTCGTTGATCGTGGGCTGCCATTTATCTTCTCTAAAAAAGTCCTGATATTTTTCAGAGATACTCTTTTCTTTTCGGAAAAGAGATGAAATATGGAAATCTTCTGCTTTTACGACTCTAAAGCCTAAATCTTCGTTGTCAACGATAATTTCATGGATATTTTCTCCTTGGAAAAAAGCCGACGAATCCAGATCGAAAATACCTGTACCTGTATCTATGTGTACATTCTCGATATTTTCTGTTTTCATTCGTATTGTACCCGGCAAATTTTGAGCTAAAGGCATTCCTATGTAATCAGGAGCATATTCACTTTGGCAATAGGTTCTGATTTCTTTTCCCTCGTGAGGGGGAATTATCCATTTCTGATAATCTCCAGTTATTATGATTCCCGGTACATCACTCTTGTTGAATACTTTGAAACTGTATAATATATCCGATGGTGCATTTTCTTCTTGATGCACTTTTATCATTCGGGCATCCTTTATTTCAAAGAGTGGTAATTGATCTGTATAATACCAATTTCTAACAAGAGAATCCAAGTTTACATGGAGTGTTTGTTGAAACTGTTTGCAAAATTCATCCCAGTTTGTTTCTTTAAAGAGATTAGCTGATAGAAAATCACTATAGAATTGATCGAAAAACTCTTTTTTTCTAATGTGCAATATGATACGCATTTGTAATTCTATACTTTTTTTGCGGATGATATTTTTAACATCATCGTACGTTAATGAATGGTCATTCAGTGCATCTTTTAAACTCTTGTTTTTTAAATATTCAATAATGTGATAATCTTTATTCGAGAATGAGCGCTGACTAAATCCCTCGCTAGAGATATAACCCAATACATTATTTATAATAGGATACTCCTTTGAGAAAATAAAACTCGTTTTGCCCCGTAAAACTGGCTTTATATCACATCCTCCTTCTCCCATCAACATTTCGAAATCACTATCTAGGCAATCGATAGAACCATAGCCTTCTATATCCGTTCTTATTTGACAAGCATATTCCTTTAGCGGGTATATTTTTTCCGGAATAAAGAAAATTCCTCCTTGCTCTCTCTCCCCGGTCAATTGCGTTAGGCTCGGGAAACTGTAAAAATTGCATGGCACTTCCAAAAGCGTGAGCCAACGATAAGGGTATTGATGTACAGGATCAACAATGCTTCTATTCTCAAAAAAATTAGATGTATATTTCCCGTCCTTTATGCATTCCTGCATTTCTAATCTCATTTTTGTAAATGATAACTTACCCTGCAACTCCTCTTCTTGAAGGTCGTACTTGTCTACAATGTGTTCGTGACCAGGAAAATAATAAAATTGCAGGCGAGTCGAATCAATCATGAGAACTCGCTTTTCATACTTCCCGATACACAAAGTAATACCCGGTATATCATGATCTAGAATAAAGGATGTTTCTCCTGGTACATTTTCATGGATCTCCCCTTGTGAAATAGCCACAAGATGTGGAGCATGTTCGACTTTTAAAGAGTATCGAGTAAAACAGACATTTCTACATCCGAACAGACTATAGGGAGCGTCGCACACGGGATACCATAAACACTCCGGGGTAAGCAATTTGTATTCTTTTTCACAAAAAGTCGGCATGTATCCAAAATGGTATATTCCATAATTATTAGCATCCGTGGGATGGTATCTTTCAGGGCTCACATCCAAAAAACATATATTATTATCTATCTTTCCCTCGTAGTCAATTGAAATATTGCAAGTTTCCCCTGCAATTAATTCTTTATTTAAAAATATCGCTTGCTGTGTTCTTCGGAAATTAACCGGTTCTCCATTAATCTCAACTGAATTGATTTTTAGTCCGGGATTCAAGAATAGGATGATGGGAATCGGGCAAGCATTTCTATTTACCAAATTCATTTGACTATGAACTGAAATACTATTATTTGTCGAGTTTTTCACGTGCAAATTGTGTTTCGTGATCTTGGCTTTTGGACAATCTCGACAATCCTCGTAAACTTGCACAAAAAGTTTTCTACTTGTATCTGTTGTTTTATATTCGCTATGATAAAATAGCATCATGCCGCCGACCACGCTGAATAAGATGCCAACGATAAATAAACAATATCTGGCAGTGGCTTTATTATTCGGGATTCTGGGATAATAAATTATGGATAATGAAAGGCAAATGATCCCCGTTAACAAGATGCAAGATCTTTGTAATAAATAATTTCGTAAACCCACGTGTCCTATAAAATCTGAAAACATATTTGGAAACTCACGAGCATAGGGATCAAGTAAACCATTAAAAATTTCGCCTCCCCAAATGGAGATGCCCCCTAATAATAAGAATAAAACGATGGCGCATAAACCTTGATTGTGAATAAAACGAGTTACAAGATAAGAAAGTCCCAAGAAATAAACTAACGAAGGGAAAGTAAGAGTTATTAGATAGAAGAGATAATAAGATAATTTAAAAGACCCGGGATAAAATGCAATATTAATAATGATTGAGAAAAGAAACCACAAACAATTTATCATGACAAAAACGAGCAGTTTGCCAATAAAATTGCCGGTTACAATTTCACTATTACTTTGTGGTCGGGCATGAAAAACATCCATGGCTTTCCATTTAGATGTTTTCAGATCATTCGGGATAAATCCGATAATAAAAATCAGCTGAATAATATTGAAATAGTAAGCACTTTTGAATGCTATTGACGAAGGTAACGCTATGGATGTCCAATCCATGGGATAACGGAACAAATCATTGATAGAATCGTAATCATTTATTTGACTCAGCGGAGTGTACTGGAAAATGGCAAGTCCTATAATTGCTAAAAAAGCGAATATCCTGAAAATGATATTTCTATACGTGTATTTATACCCGTATAATGACTCTATAAAAACATTATTCCGATCCATTATTTTAGTTTTTTGTAAAATTATATATAATACGCGGAAAAAACTTGTTTCTTGGGTGAAATTCTAAAGTAGAGAGTATAAATTAAACCGTGTTAGCAGAGAATAAAACAATTCTTTGCTAACACGGTTTAATTTACATTCTCTTTTTCGAATTATTCTTGAAGATATTTATCCGCGATTTTTTTCCAGCGGGCTTTTTGTGCGTCAGTGCCTCGGGTAGTAAGTTGCGACATAACCGTTTGTCTGCTTTTACTTTTGGCATCTCTTTCTCGCAAGTAGCCAGAAAACGATCGACATTGCCATTCTTTACCGCTCTACCGATAGCCACAAGCCCGAGCAATGATTTCTCGTTGCTTAGTTTCAAACTTTTCACTTCTTTCGTGATCTCGTCAAATCGGGTTGCTTTGATTGCCTGTCCTTTCGTGGCAAGGATTTCCATGAGTTCCCGTTGTAAATCTTTGCTCAGTCTTGTATCAACAACTTCTTTTCCTGTTGTAGCGTTGAATTTTGCCCGGTTGGCCAACAGGAATTTCTCCGCGTCGGAACCTTTGGGGCTAAGTTCTTTTCTGTCAAAGATAAACCAATAGTCGGGAGATACTTTCTCTTCGTCACTCAAGGTTACAAACAATTCATTTGCCACGTCTTTCGCTGCCGGATCATACAGGTTGAGTAATGTTTGCGCGTAAGAGGCCAGAAATGCTTTGTCCCGGTTTCCTTCATTGTATTTGGTAATGGAAGTTCCGAGAGCTTTTTCATCATCGAAAGATTCTTCTACCCGCTTGATAAATTCTTCACCTTCACCGCCGCCTACAAGCTTGTGGCGGATACTTCCGTCCGGGTTCACGATGACAAAAGTCGGGTAGGCTCTGACACCGAATTTCTTGCCTAATTCCGGACCTTCACCTTTCTCCATGTCATATTTCACGCAAATGAAATTCTTGTTGAAGAAATCACCCACGTTCTCTTGTGTGAATACCTTGTTTGCCATGTATTGGCAGGGACCGCACCAGCTGGTATAGCAGTCGATAAAGAGCCTCTTCCGTTGTTGTTTCGCTTTCTCCAAGGCTTGTTCATAAGTCAATTCTTGGAAGTATATTCCCGTGTGAGCGGCAATTTTGAAACCCTCGAAAACTGTTTCCAGGTACGCTTTTTCTCTTCCGGGAGCGGCATTCTCGATGAATTTATCTCCTAAAGCCGCGATACGACCGGCTTGCTCTTTCGTTGCTTTGGATTTGATCGAGGTTAGAGCTGAAACGATAGACCATACATCGTTGCCGGAATCTTCTCGTGAAGCCAACGAGATGACTTTCTCTGCATCCCCGTTCACGGCGGCCTCGATCAAGTCAAGTTTTGCCGTTAATTGGTCTTTCTTTTCCAAGTCGAGGTTAGCTAATTCCTGACGGATTTGATTCAGTTGAGCGGCAGGCTCTTTTGCTCCGCGACGCGTGGTATTGTCGATAGCTCTGCTATAATTATTATATAGGTATGAATCCACCTTCTCTTTACCGATAGTTTTTCTAAAAGTGGCGACATTATTCACGACAAGTTTGAAATTGTCAGAACCGTAACCGTCATTTTCCATGATCGGCCAATATTCTTTTTTCATTTTGTCCTTATCTTTTAGAACGGCATTTAGTTTTTCGCTTACTTCCGTGCTTTTGGCTTTGTCGTAGGCGTCAAGTAAGGCAATCTGATAAGTGATAAGTTGTTTCTTGTTCATTTTCCCCTTCTCGTACAACTTGTTCAAGTAGTCGAGAGAGGTTTTCTCATTCAATCCTTTTTCAATTCGGGCGATAAAATCGTCAACCTCGCCACCGCCAACGACGGTATGTTGCATAGTTCCGTCGGGGCGAATAATAAAGAAAGTCGGGTAGGCTCTGACGCCGAATCTTTTTGCCAGTTCGGGACCTTCACCCTTCTCCATGTCAAATTTCACGCAAACGAATTTCGGGTTGAAATATTCTCCCGCTTTCTCTTGTGGAAAAACATTTTCAGTCATGTACTTGCATGGACCACACCACGTCGTGTAGCAATCCATGAAGATGAGTTTATTCTCCGCTTTAGCTTTCGCCAAGGCTTCGTCGAATGTAAGGTGCTCGAAGTTCACCCCCTGTCCGAAAACAGTAAAGCTGAGCATTAATAAGGTAATAATTGAGATAAGGCTTTTCATAAAATCAATTTAAATTATTGGTAAATGGATCTGCAAGGTAGGAAAGAATGCTAAATGCTGTTATCGTTTTGAGTGGTATTAACTTATTTTTAAAACAAGAGGAGGTATATCTCATTGTTATAACATTTCTTTAACAAGATCATCTTTGGTATGATTTTCAACAAATACTTACCCCCTCCGCTCTCTCCCGAGGATGGGGGAGGGCGGAGGGGGTAAGTATTTGCCCGAACTGCAGTTATTTGGACATTTTTTGAATCAGGGCATCCCAGCGGGTTTTTTGGGCATCCGTGGACTTATCTTTATAGAGAAATTCAAGAATTTTCTTCGGTGTTTGTGCAAAATTCATTTGAGGGAACTTTTGTTCGCAGGTGGTAATGACATGATCAATATCGTTTTTCGTTATAGCCTTCGCGATATTAATAAGACCGAGAAGGTGGCGTTCGTTTTCTAGTTTCAAGGATTTCACTTCTTTCTCGATTTCGTTTAATGTTTTCATATCCTTGTTGGGGATTTTATTGCTGAAAATGAGGTTGAAGATGTATTGGTATTCGAGATAAAAACGGCCCTCAATGGCTTTTTTACCTTGTACTTCCATGAATTTCTCCCTGTTAGCCAATAAGTATTTCCCGGCGACGGATCCCCGGGGACTGCGTTCCACAACTTCAAAAATCCACCAGTAATCGGGAGATAATTTTTCTTCGTCATTTAAGACTTGCATCAAATCGTCGATAACGGAGGAAGTTTTCAAATCCGATGCCTTGATTAAAGATTCCGTGTACTTGAGCAGGAATGCCTTATCCTGCTTGCCTTGGCGTATTTCTTGTTTAAACTGCCGAGAGCCTCGTTTTCATCAAAACTCTCTTTGATTCTTTGAATAAATTCATCGACAGACCTCGAGCCCCCTACCACCTTGTGGATAACACTTCCGTCAGGATTCAGGATCATGAATGTCGGGTAGTATCGCACCTCGTATTTCTTCGCCAATTCCGGTCCTTCCCCCTTTTCCAGATCATATTTCACGCAAATAAATTTCTCGTTGAAATAATCCCCCGCCTTCTTTTGCGGGAAAACAGCGTTGAGCATCATCTTGCAAGGACCGCACCACGAAGTGTAGCAATCTATAAACACGATTTTGTTTTCAGTCTTTGCTTTTGCCAGTGCCTCGTTGAAAGAGATGTCTTGAAAATGAACCCCTTCTTGGCAAAAAGAAGGAATACCGAGCATCATAAAGGCAAATAGTAAAAAGAGATTTTTCATGATTCTATCGTTTAATGTTATTCATGTGTATAAATTACATGCCTACGACAGAAGAATTCTCTTTTTGGGTGACAATAATCCTGTATTTGTTTTTCTGATAGAGGATTATTAATTTCTTTGATTCATTCTGGGTGATAATAAAAACAAGACTGCAAGAAAGTATGGCAGTCTTGTTCGTATCATAAAATGCGGAATTTGGAACTAATTAATTAAAGTGATCTGGAGATTCATCATAATTAGTTGTTGTTAAGTTCATTTCGGAAATGTTGTTTTGAATATCTATGTATCCAGATATATTGAATGCCCAAATAATTCCCCATACTATATATTGGCCGTTTCCGGCTTCTTCGAAAACATCAAATGTCATAATACTTATATAGAAAAATAAAACCATATTTTCGTCACCTGCGTAATCGACTAAATTACAGTCTTGTTTATTTCGATCTATGCGAACTATAATATCTTGTGGGATAGGCCAATTCTCAAAAATGTCTCGAGTAAAAGAACATGATGTAATTATATCTATATCATCAAGCATTGTTTCTCCATAAATTTTAATACTAGACCACAAGCTATCGCTCCCCAAATTAATATTATGCCCACCTACCAAACTCACACCTTCTGCTTCTTCTATATTAGGATAATGATGTCCTTCCCAATCATTACGTGCAATGTAACGTGATTTGCTTTGTTGTGATTCGAATGAAGTAAAGAATCGTTTTAACTCATCAATTGATAATGCATTTTCAGGAATCTTTGTAGATTCTTGCTTTTGGTATTTTAAACCATATTTGTTTTTTAAAACTAATAACTCATTTTCTACATTATTGCTTATTAACACGTCGTCTTCTTGGTTACAACTAAAGAAAACTAAAGAAAATAACCCAATTAAAATACTATTTTTCATATTTGTAAATTTAAACATTTATAACTGATATAATTTAATCGCATTTACATGAATAACTCGACTTGATAAAGAATGTAAATTTGAAATGAAATCTTGTTTGTCATAGAAGACTACTTTCACCTCATGATTCGTGAATTTATATTGTCCTAATGAAATCCATCCTGTTGTTTGGTCATTGTACGTTACATTGATATCGTGCCAGTGACTCCCGTCGTAAATGGAAAAATACAACGTGTTCTCGTACAATGAACAAAATTTGTTTTGTGATTTCACGATATAAAAAAATAATTCATAATCTCCTGTTTTTTGTAATTTCGTATTCCATTCAATATAATTCTTTCCGGAGCCGATAGGTTTATTTAATTCACCTTGGACCGGAAAACCGAGATATTCCGGACCAACCGCTAATTTCCATTCTTGTTTCTGCTTTAGGGAAAAACCGAATACAAGGGAATCTGTTTTAAAATAATTATAAATATTTCGTACCCAGTTCGTGGTATTTACCTGTTCACATGCAGGATCTAGTATGGTCAAGATGATTTCGGAAGAATCTTGTTTAAAGTAATTTGAATCTGCATCAAAAACTCCTTCCCGCATGTTTAACGTGTCGAATGCGGGTTCGTAGTTTTTAAATACTATGCAGTCAGGTAAATTTTGTGACATGGGTAATTCTAAGAAATAAGAATCTCCGAGATCGTAACTTTTAATAAAAATATTTTTGCAGGAGTGTTTGGAAATATTCCAGCATTCCCCTGTTGAAGACTTTATAACACCATCGACATTACCGCTGTTGTACACTTTATAGTGTATGTTGTAAACATGTTCATGCCAGTCGGAAGTGTACTTGTAACATTTGGATTCTACCCGGAAGACGGGCAGTTGATTTCGATGGTACCAATCTTGCAGAATGTCTTCTAAATCTATGTTAAGATACATCTTAAACTTCTCCTCAAATTCATTTTCATTTATATTCTTGAAGCGATGTGATTTGAAAAAATGATAGAGAAATGTACTGAAACGCTTATCTGATACTTGACTACAGATTAATGTGCGTAATTCATAGCTCTTTTTTTGAATTAATGTTCTTAATTCAGTTGTAGATAAATCTTTGTCGTTGATTGCATCGAGTAAACTATGATGCGACATATATTTAATCGCGTAATAGTCGTTTATAGATATTTTGTGGAGAGATTTAGGGTTATATCGCGTTAAATATTGCAAGACCTCGTTTATCATGGGATATTTGTTTGAATTCACGTAACCTTGATTTCTCGTGATAAGTGATTGGATATTGTATTTCCCATCATGGAAATTATTTTCTAGAAATTCATGCAGATAATCGTTTATTTCGGTTTTGTCTGGTAGTTTGAGCCATTTTGCTTGATAGTAAGCGGTTGATAGTTTTTCCGGTAAAAATATCATTCCGCATTGTATCATTTCTCCGTCGATTTCATCGTTTTTGGTATAATTACAGAAACTTATTGGAGTTTCCACCAGTCGTAGCCAAGTATAAGGATATTTTAAGTTATAGATTGGTGTTATAGTCCTGTTGTTTTGTTGTGAGTTATTTCGGGAAGATGGTTGATTGTTCTTTTCTTCTTTTCGAACGAGATAGATGTATGAGCCTAATTGATTTTCGAAAATATTCGTATCCGGTTTGAAACAGGATAACAAATACTCGTGTTCGGGTTTGTAGTATGCTTGCATTTGAACAGAATTCAAGAATAATGAGGCTTTTTTGAACTTCCCGATGCAAAGACTGATTCCCTGTAAATCATGGTCATGGAGAAAAATGGTTTTGTTTATGGTTTTATTCAAAGCTTTACCTTGAGAGATGGCCGTGTGGTTTTCATCGTGTAGTACGGTAAGTGAGTAACGGGTGAAGTTTTTTATTTGAGAAACCGTAAAACAGGTAGGTGGGATACATACAGGATACCATAGGCACTCTGGCGTGAATAGTTTGTAGCCTGTGGTACAGAATGCAGGTTGATTGCCAAAATGAAAAATACCATAGCTATTTATAAATGGAGAGTTCTTCCGGGAAGCAGGGATGTCCAGATAGCAAACTGTATTGTCAATTGTTCCTCTGTATTTCATTGTTAAACAGCAAGTATCTCCCGGGGCAAGTTGTTTGCCTGTCAGAATGATTTGTCCGTTGCGTTCGAATGATAATGGGTGGTTGTTACAAGTTAATCGGTCGACTTGTAGACCGGGATTTAAATATAACATGATAGAAACGTTTTCCGGGTTCCTGTTGCTCATGGTCATTCTACTTTCAGCGGAGATTTCATTTTTTTCGATTTCTTGTAGCACGATATCGTGAGTAACAATCTGAGCCTTGAGAGATGCGTCGTGTTCGAGATATAATTGTCGATATTGATTTTCGTTCTGATTTATCCGGTCAAAGTGGATATAATATATTGACGTTAGAACTATAATAATGGTCAATGGGCAACCGGCAATGAGAAGATTGGTGCGAACGGGATGCGGAGTGTTTGGAATACGTTGACAAGTGATGGCGGATATGATTAGTAAAAATATCCCAAGGAAAAGGTATATTGTCCGGTGCAATAAATAGGGACGTAAGCAAGCATGTCCGGTGAAATCGGAAAACAAATTAGGAATATAACGGGCTATAGGGTCGGGTAGATTGTACATTATGTCGGCACCGTATATGGTGGTAGTTATTGCAAGTGTTAGTAAAAGCAAAATACTGATACCTTGATTATTCGTGGCTCTGGTAATTAACACGGATACCCCCAAAAAATAGATTAAAGTTGGGAATGTCAAAGTCAACCAGTAAAACAAATAGTACAGAATATTCAATACCTTGGGATAATATATTGCATTATAACTAATCGCGAGAAAGAATAATAAAATGCTCATGCAACTAAAAACCACAACCCGCCCAAGAAAACATCCGATGATGATATCCATATTGGATTGAGAGTGTACATCAAGAGCGGACATCGCCGTTAATTTTGTTCGCCTCAAATCATTGGATGCCATAAAAGTCACTACTAATACTTGGATGATATTATAGCAATAAGCTGTTGTAAATGGTAGAGAAGAAGATAATGCTTGCGCGTACCATGGAGGATTGAATGATGCAAAACTCATTTTTCCTTCTGAAGAAAATAGCAGGGAGGGTAAAACAAAGGTGCATGATAATCCAATAATCACAAGTAAATTAAACAGGACACATCTCCGGGTACATTTAATTTCGTATAAAGCCTCTAGTACAATATTATTTAAGTTCATAAAAGTCTTTTTATTATAAATGCGTGTAACTGCCCGGAGATGTTCCTGAAAAAGAACGAGAATTTTGGGATAGACTTTAGTCAATCATTTTCATTAGCATTTGCTCTAATCTCGGCTCACAGGGACGCGGCATAGCACATTCTACAATTCGTCCTTTTTTGTCGATAAGAATAAATCGGGGAACGGTTTCAAAG
The DNA here is from genome assembly GCF_959596855.1 of uncultured Butyricimonas sp. Lineage (NCBI taxonomy): Bacteria > Pseudomonadati > Bacteroidota > Bacteroidia > Bacteroidales > Odoribacteraceae > Butyricimonas > uncultured Butyricimonas sp. Next base: position 137,654 of record NZ_CAUFYA010000003.1, on the reverse strand, counting down.
CCATAGGCTCGCATATATGAACGATCACCTCCGTTATGTAGTTGTATACCTGTTAATTTATTTTCTTTCACGAATTTTTCCCACATCTCTCTTTTCCTGTCGCTGGCAATACATATAAAAACGATATTCTTCCCCTGCATTTTTTCCTCCAGTTCCTTTAAATATGGGAATTGTTTCTTGCACGGACCGCACTTCGTGTGCCATAGATCGATCAATACATATTTCCCCCGGAAGTCTTTTAGAGACACTTTTTTCCCGTTAATATCCAAGAATTTGAACACGGGTGATTTATCTCCATTCTGTAATACTTTCTTTTTTTGTCCATCTACTGTTAGTGATAATAATAATGTCAAAACAGCTAGCATAAATAATTTCATTTTCATCATGTCTTTTTTAAGTGATTAATAATCCTTCTAATACTTTGGAGAGAGGTGAATGGGAACTTTTCTTTTCCTTCCCTCTACCAAATATTTTTCTTCTTCTGTTTTCGATTTTGCAGCTCCCGCGGTATCACCGATATGGGTTTGTAAATTGGCTTTACAATTCATCAATTCTGCCTTGTATAGATAATCGTTTGTAACGGCACATTCCGTGTCAATCCGTTTGATACCTTCTTCTACCAATGCGTTATTCTTGCATTGAGTCAGCTTACTGATATTTTGCCGGAAATGATACTTCGCCGTTCTGCCGCGTAATAGGTTATAACTCTCCACTTCTTTCATTTTATCCAATAATCCCCGGAAATCTCCTTTTCTCGCGTAAGCCGCCAAGTAAAGTTTTGCCAGTCCTTCGGGGGCTACCTCGGAATCGATTTTCAATAGATATTCTATCAATTCCCGGTTACGTTTTTCATTAAACAGGGAGTCTTTCTCCGGAGTCCAGCTTGTTAATTGTTGCACGGCAGCACGGATTGATTCATTCAATTTAGCGTCCACGGCTTCTTTTCCGACAAGAGTATAAAACTTTTTCCGTTCGCTCATGACCAGTTGCAGTGGGGATGAAAGAGGGTCATCCATGTATTCGTTTATAAACTCCCAACCCGCTTTTGTTGCCAATTGTTCCGGGGTTAAAGTTTTCAAGTATTCCGGAACGATTCGGCTTACCTCATCTTTCTGGTATATGGAGGATAAAGCTGCCAGATATTTAACCGTAAATTCTAAATCTCTTTCTCCCGCGGCATAACGTTTTTTCAAGCCGACTAAATTATTTTTCGGGTCTAATGCCTGTTGTCCGTCGGCAATTAATGTTTCGGCTTTACGGGCACCTATGACATAGTGTACAACTTCTTGGGTCGTCGGGTCAATGAACAATAGGGTTGGGAAGATATTTATCCCGAGCTTTTTTCTCAAGATCACTCCGTCGGTATCTTTTTCCATGTCGTACATCACGTTCACGAAATTCTCGTTGAAATAATCAGCCACCGAGTCTTGCGTGAAAGTTTGTGCAGCCATAATCTTACACGCCCCGCACCACCACGTGTGACAGTCTATAAAAATCAATCTTTTCTCCTGTCTGGCTTTCTTTACAATATCATGCCACACTTTGGTCTGTTCAAAGCTGATACTTCTATTTTGGGCATAAACTCCCCTTGTTGCCAGTATTGCCAGCAACGTGAATAAAATAAATCCTTTCATGTTGTTCTTTTATTTCATGTAATCATATTTTTGGTCGACACCCCGTTCTGCGGCAGGAATCCCCTCTTTCATCCACCGGGGCATCGGCGTATCCTTCAAATAGTAATCGAAAAATTGTTTTAGACGTATCGTGAAATCCAAGACAGCCTCTCTTTTTTCCAGCACGTGTCCTTCACCTTTGTAATTCAGCAACCACGCCGGTTTTTGCAGGCGGCGCATGGCGAGGAACAGGTTCAAGCCTTCCGAATAAGGTACAGCCTCATCTTTGTCACAATGCAATATCAGCAAGGGAGTTTGTATCTTGTCCGCGTAGAAGATAGGAGAATTCTGAATATAAAGTTCAGGTGCATCCCAAAGAGATCGACCGATACGGCTTTGCCCTGTTTCATACATGAACATACGCGGCAGACCGCTACCTGTGCGGATACCGGTATAAGCTGCTACCATATTGGAAACGGGAGCAGCTGCGTTGGCACATTTGAAAAGATTCGTTTGAGAAATCAGGTAAGCCGTTTGGTATCCCGACCAGCTGTGTCCTTGCACCCCGATTCGGTCTTTGTCGGCAATTCCTTGATCGATCAACATTTGTACCCCGCTCACGATGGCATTATAACAACTTTCTCCCGGTTTCCCCACGGTAAAATGGATATTCGGCATAAATACAACGTACCCGTCGCTCACGTAACTTATCGCGTTGATCATGGCCTTCGTTAGGGTGGGAGTGGGGTAGATATGATACTTGGGAGTGACTATCTCGTAAAAATTCACGATGACCGGATAACGTTTTGACGAGTTGTAATTCTCCGGCAAATACAATAACCCCCTGTTCTTTTTCCCTTCCAAATTCGTCCATTCTACCAGTCGCGCACTCCCCCAGCAGTATTCTTTCTGCTGGGGGTTACTGTCCGATACCTTTACAGGACGGGTAAAATCACTTTTACACCACCAGATTTCCTTTGATTCCGAGTAACTTTCACGGGTAAACAAACAATATTTATTCCCTTCACTTGTTTGATTTACGTTTAGGTTATAAGCTCCTTCCGTCAGTTTCTTGATTTTCCCGTTTGCCGTTCGGATATATATGCCTTGATCCAGTGTTTTCTGAACGACAGCTTTCAGCATAATGTCTTTCCGTATATCCAGATCTTTCATTTGATTGAATCCTTTAGCTAATAAGCGTAAAGTAATATTATTTTTCCTGCCCCAGCCGTCCGTCAAGCAATAAGGTGCTTTTTCCCCTGTTAGGTCAATAACCCATGGATCATATTGGTCATACAGAACGACTTGATCCCCGCCGTGCGTCCACCCGGCTATATTATATGGTCTAGGCGGTTCCGGTCTGTCGTACCACTCGTTATAAACGGGATAACCGATCCCCGAAGATATATCTGTCACGTTTCCTGTTTCCGGTTCCAGCTTAAACCATACCTTCTTTTCCGCGTGATAGAACAAGGCATATTTCCCGTTCGGGCTCCATACCGGGTCATCCCGGAAATCCCGGAATATCAATTTTCTTTCACCTGTCCGAAGGCTTACAAGGAACCAATCGTTCGTCACGTCTGACTTCCATTCTGCTGTTTTCAGATAAGGGGTCTGGTTACTGATCAATATATATTCATATTCCTCGCAATTCGGTTTTATTATTCGATCCATTTCTTCGGGTACTACCAATATACATTTTTTGCTATCTGTTTGGTACACGTATTTAGGTGGATTGGATTTACGTTTCACGTTGAGTTTCCGGCATGGGGCGTATTCCTCGTCCCAAGTCCATAATTCCAATTCAAAACTCTTGTCCGCTTTGACTTTCTCTTTTTTCCCCGGTTCTACTTTAGGTGTCACGTTGACATAAATATACTTGTCTTGATTGAAGGGTGTGTAAAGCTCTCCTTTTAATGTATATGCTCCTTCAATTTTTACCTTCTTCGTGTCTAAAAGTAAATGATAACTTCCGTCAACCACGGAAAAACGGTATAGCAAATCCGGGTTCTCCAAATAAATACTGTCCGTTGCCACGGCGAATAATCCCTTTTTGCCTCCGCCATCCATGGAGAATTTTACTAGATGTCCCTCCGGTTCGTCATATATCACGTGCTGTTTGCCTTTGATCGCTCCGGCAAATAATGCTTTGCGTCCGTTTTTTTCCTTGATGTAGATGATTGATTTGTAATCATCCAGAAGTCTGTAACTTTCCAGACTGTCTATGATCGTGGAGTCCATCGTTTCGATGTTGGTAAGTACCAGACGTTTCACTTCTATCCCTTCTGTCGTTTTGCCAATCGGGTAAAAAGAGGTAATTAACTTGGATTTGGACAATACGTTGCAGGCATACGGTCGATCCCAATACACTTTTTTCATGTTCTTCAACGATACCAGAAAAACAGAATCTTTTCCTGTCTTCAAAGTATCTTGGGATGCACGTTGAACGGTATATTTAATTCGTTTGCAATGATCCCAGAAGTCAATTTGTTTTACATTCCGGAACTCGTGCGTCCTGCCTGTGGTCGTGTTATACAGGTAACTCACCGGTACATCATTCTTGTGCCCAGCCGGGTATGTATATCTATACCGGTATGTAATCCATTTACCGTCTTCCGACATCTTCGGGCTTTCCACTTGTCTCCATCGTTTGTATGCCTCGATGTCTAAAGGTCGTTGTTGTGCCGAACATATTGTTATTCCCATGAATAACAATATGTTCAAAATAAATATTCTTGCTCTCATTATGAAATTTCTTACCGTGCATCCCGCACGTAACGAACGCTCAGGTATTTATTATATATTACTCCATCGGTACTTTTCTCTTGGATCGCGGTGACATTACGTTCAATCTGCGACGTGTAATAACCAATTCGGCGGTAATAAGCTGTCGTTCCCAACGTGTGGCTTTCGTCAATGGTGCTGGTCCAATAATACCCGTATTCCCGTACTTGAGTGAAATAAGGCCATTTGGTCCATGTTCTTTCTTGTAAACTGACAAGACCGCTCAATAAAAGACAAATGCCGCTACCGTTGGCACCTTGTTGGATTAATTCTCCTTCCACGGAGCCTCTCCACCCCAAGGTATTAGCTTCGGATGCCGACATACCCAGAATCTTTTCTAAGTTTTTCCAATCTTCATCCGAGGGGAGACGCCACCCTTCCGGGGCATTTGCTAAAGCTTCTTCATAGGAGAAAAGGTTACCGAGCGAATCATACTCTGCCAGTGCTTGATCTTTATTATCCAAGCGAACCACGAGGATGCCGTTATGTGCCACTTTGTAAAATGGTTTCCCGCATTTTAAGTTCGACGTCATCCAGTCCAGTCCGTTATAACGCACCCACGTGTATTCATTCCCTTCATTGTCAACCACGGTTCCCGTGGCTTCCGGCTTCACGACCGGTAACTCTTTTGTATCTTCATCGTCATTACATCCCCAGCAAGAAAGGCTTAGGGCAAACCATAACATATAGTATATTATCTTCTTCATATTGCATTCATTTTAAAAGGCGAAACCCATGTCGGAAGCAATCTTTTTCATTACTTCAAATTTTTGTATCAACAGAGGATACTCTCCGTATTTTGCTCTGTACTCTTCTTCGCTGTTGGCAAAGAAGGCAGTAAGAAAACTACTAAGATCCAATGCTTTACTGGAAAACCATCCGTAAGTATATTTATAGTAGGGATCAATAAATCCATAGGGATACAATTCTTCTATAGTGGGATAGTATGGAAGACCGAAATCAGCTAACTTTTTAGAATGATACGCTCCACTAATGGAGTAGAATTCATCCATTACATTCGCGTCCAATAATCCTATTTTCGCGTTAATAATATCCCTGAAAATTTTTTGGCAATTCGTATTTCTTTTTGCCTCGGTGTCACCTATCTTATTCATGTTTATGACAAAACAACGGGAACCATTGTAATAAGTCGGTTCCACTCGAGGTACATTAGAATACCATTGACCATCATAAGTTTCTTTCAGATAACTCACCTTTTGAACAATCAATATTGAATACGGTCGTAGTTTTTTTCCCAGGCGGGGCAGAAGATAAGTTTCTGTAAAATCGATACCCGATTGCATGGCAGCCTCGTCCGGCAGATATTCATACTCGTAATTTCTGGTATTGGACGTTGTCAGACCGTAGGCAGGATCAATGATCTCGGTGAACCAATAAGGACTACCGTCCCGGTTGTATCCCCGTTGTTCATGGCATAGGGTATCATTGAAAAGCAGGTGTACCCCGTTACGTTCAAAAAACTCACGGCGCATTACCGATACGGGATCAGAGGCATCGGGAGAGATCGTGAAATAATCCTCATTTATATTGGAAGGTTCCAGTGTGCCCTCTTTCTCGCAAGAAAGCAATGTTACCAGGAGCAAATGACAGGTAATCAGATAAAATATTTTATTCATGGCATTCATTTTTTAGTATGTAATATATTCTATCGGCTCGCGTTCGATACGGTTATTTTTATTCAAGCTACTTTGGAAATTCAGTACTTCATACGGGAATGCCAACGTGTAAGCTTTATCGTTTATCTCTAACTCGTATACCCTGGTACGTACAGGAATAATGTCTCCTATGCGAAGTTCAAATTCAGTATAAGCATGACGGTAAGTTTTGGATGACGGATATTTCTCGCAGGCAGCGTGACGACGCAGGTCAAACCACCGGTGTCCTTCCAGGCATAACTCCCGCTGGCGTTCACAACGGATCAGGTCGATAAGTGCGTTCCCGCTTTCATTGATGACAGGAGCCGTGCTGAATCGTTTGGCTTGCAATGTCCCGAGTGCTCGGCGGGCTTCACCCTCGTCACCCTCGAAAGCCGCGGCTTCCGCCAGATTCAGGTAAGCCTCGGAAACACGGAACAGAAAGTTGTCTGAAACACTACATGCCTGTCCCCAACGAGAAACACCCCAAACGATCTTCCGGTAACAGTATTCATTGTCACTTCCTTCTATATAAAAGGATTTCCTTAAATCATCCGGTGAATCGAAAGCCTCCAACAAATCATTCGATATGAAATAAGGGGTTTGTGGTACGCCTACTTCATTGCCGTTCAAGTAAGAGTACAACATATGTCCGCCCATGGAGAAAATCACTTCCGGCGATTCGCTCGTGAACACACTCTCGGAGCCCTCGAAATTGTTCAGGTCAGTCAAAGCATCATTGCGGTCAAGTACGTGTTGGGCATAAGTACGCGCATTTTTGTAATCTTGCATATATAAATATACCCTGCTCGCTAGGAGATAAACGGCTGTAATATCTGCACTGTAAATGGATTTAGATGTCGATTTTTCCAGACATTCCTCTGCTTTTTTCAAATCTTTCACGATTTGGTTGTATACCTCTTCCACGCTACTGCACGTGTAAGTCTTGTCCTCGATATACGAGGTCAATTTCAAGGGGACTCCTGTCGTTTCTCCGGCAGTCGAAGGTTTGTAAGGATTCGCGTACAGGTTTATCAAGTTGAAATAGTACAACGCGCGCAGGAAATGGGCTTCTCCTTCCACCCGGGTTCTGTCTGCAGCTTCATGCTCTCCCGTGATGCTGACGTTGTCCAGTTCGTCGATGATCATGTTGGTGACATTAATATATTGGTAAGTGCTTTTCCAGTAAGCATTTTCTGTTCCGATCGCTGTACCTTTGGGATTAATACCGACATTCCGTTGCCATGTAAAATAACCGAACATCCCGTCGAAAGCACCCGAGTAGGCACCATCGTTGGTCAATTCATTTTGCCGGAGCTCGTCAGACATAAAGTTAATGAAAGTGATATACTGTGTCGAGGTTAGGTTCACGGAGTATTTGCTGCTTGTTGTAATCTTGGCAACCGGGAGATAAGCACTTCCCAGTAACAATTCGTCGAGATCGGTGATAGTTTCCACTTTGGCGAGTTCCTGTGAATATTCTTCCAGAAAACTGGAACAGGCACTCAAGGTAAATAATAACATCCCGATGATGATTGCGTTTTTCATGATGCTTTAGTTTTTAAAATGAGACACTTAAACTGAGCGAGTAAGTCGGACGCTCTGATAGTTGAATTTCGCTGAATCAGCCTTGTGTCGGAGTCTGTCCTCTCAACTTGATTGAACACCATGTAAATAGGTTCGTTCCCGACAACGTGATGGCTAACCGTGATATATCCGCGCGAGATAAAAGTTGCTTGCTGAATTCGTATGTTAAATTCAAGCTGGAACATTTCAAATAATTAGCACTGACTACCCGGATGTCTGCATAATCATACATCGTCCATGCACTGGACGCGAAAGTCTGTATATCACTATACGTCTTGGAATAATGACTACTATATTTCCGGTACGAGGCATGGTTGCTGGATATCAAAGCGGGAATATTGGTATACTTCTCATCCCCGGGGTGTTGCCAGCGGTTCAAGAAATCACGGCTCACGTTGAATTCCGGTTTGATAGTGGAGTCAAATAGCCGGAATAAACGGGTCTTGGCTCCTAAGCTATAGGAGAACATACCACTCAACCGCAAGTTCCTGTACTTGATATTGGTACTTAATCCTCCTGATATATAAGGCTCCCGGTTACCCGAGGGCGTCAGTACGCGGGTGAACGTGTCGTATCTATCCAGCCCGCTTAGTAAATGGCGGTTGTTTTGCATATCATCGAACAAAGGTCCCCCGTCTATCGGGCTCAGCCCGACAAATTTATAAGAATAGAACGTGTTGATAGCCTTTCCTTTCACGACGGCAGTTCCTTTCAGAAACTGGTTATAGGTATAGGTTTGGGCACTCGGGTCATTTTTTATCATATTATAGTTCCGGGAGAACGAGATAGATAGTAGCCACCGCCAGTTTTTATTCGTGACGGGGATCGCGGTAAAATCCACGCTATATCCTTTGTTTTCGACATCTCCCCCGTTGATAACGTATGAATCCACTCCATTCATCGAAGCCACGTCTTTTGTCATAAAAGCATCCTTCGTGCGCTTGTAATAATATTGTGTTTCCAGTTGTATCCTTCGCTTGAAAAGAGATAACGTCAGTCCCGTGTTGAAGGAAGAAGTTTTTTCCCATCTCAGGTTGGGATTCGGGTTACGTTCCACTTGGGATACATTCTCGTTATAATAAGGATCGAGAGGTAACTTTTCGATAATCATCACGGGAGATTGGTCATCCAGCATATTTCCTTGGTAGCCGAACGAAGCTTTTAGCCTCATGTAATCGATCCACTCGGTTTGTAACGCTTCATGTTCCGAGATATTGTAAGATCCCGATATAGACCAGATTGGCAGGAAGGTATTGTTACTCTGGTCCCCGAATTTATTTGAACCGTCCATACGAGCATTGGCGTTTACGGTAAAATAGTTGCGATAACTATATGATACCGTGGCGTATTCCGATACCATATTGGTCAGATTGTCCGTTGAAGTCGGGACATTCTTGGCGAGCCATGCGGCGTAATGCGGATAATCCGTCATGCTGATTTCGGCAACGAACCTTTTTCCCCGGTCTTTGTAATATCCCCGGTGTACGCTCTTGAAGCCGTTGTAGCGGGAAGAACTCAACTCGAAACCGGCACTGGCATTGATATTGTGTTGTTCCTCGGGACCGAAATATTTGTTCAGGTTCATTTGTAAACGGATTGTGTAGCTATCGGTACGAGTGGTGCTGCGGGATAATTCGCCACCGAAAGGAAGCGTGGTTGTTCCCGCTTCTCCTGTTTTGGGAAGTGTACCGTATTCCGATGCTCGATTTTTGGCAGCGTAAAAACTTTTTTCTCCCCACCAACCTTCTATGTCAGCGTTGGAATTGGAATAGGAAACAATTGCACTGGCGTTCAACCAAGGGGAGAATTTGAATCTCAAGTTGGTATTCAGCGTGATTCCCGAAGTGTTTTGATTGGAATAACTATTATCCAATTCGTTCATGATATTGTATTTTTTCGTACTTAAAGAAGTATTGCCATCCAGTTTATTGTAATAGTAATATTCTCCTTCTTCGTCATAAGCGGGAATCGTGCGACTGGTATTATAAGCGTAATTGATAGGATTGATACTACTTTGGTTGTATTTGCGTTCGCTCACGTTACCCAGCAACTGGAAGGAAGCTGTGAACCATTTGTTCAAAGAGGTTTCCATCTTCAAGGTTGCCGTGTAGCGTTGATTGTAATTCCCTTTGATCACGTCGTTTGCCCGTGAAAAACCGATAGAAGAATAGTAACGTGTCTTTTCCGAACCGCCGGAGATACTCACCGTGTGTTGGTGTGAGAACGTGTCTTCTGTTAGCAGATCAAACCAGTCGGTGTTTACCGTTTCCAGATAAGCAACCTGTTCTGCGAAAGTTTTTTCGTCGATATTTCCTAAATGAAGATCGTTTAAGAGTCCCTCGTACCCCACGTAATTGATATTTGAGGGATACACGTAGTGTTGTTCGGATAGTTCACGAGAGAACTGAATCCGTTCCTTTGAATCCATCAGGTTGATCTTCCTGTCCGTGTAGCGGGGACGTTGGCGAAAAGTCCCACTCATGTTATAGCTGATAACCGGTGCACCGATACTTCCTTTTTTGGTTGTGATCACGATCACCCCGTTGGCTGCTTTCGCCCCGTACAAGGCTGTGGCGGCAGCATCCTTCAATATATCCAGACGTTCGATGTCCTGCGGGTTAAGACCGGCAATGGCATTACCGATGCGGTTGATATAATCCGGGTCATTCAATTCATCCGCGGAAATAGGCACGGGATCTTGCACGATAATTCCGTCCACAACCCACAGCGGCTCGCGGTTTCCGATAAGTGTTGAAGTTCCCCGGATACGAATTTGAGGGACAACTCCTACTTCGCCGGAATTGTTCATCAAGATCATGTCGGAAACACGTCCCTCCAGCATCTGATCCAGAGTGGTTGCTCCCGGAACCATGATATCGTCCATGTTCACGGTCGTGATAGCACTAGTTGATTTCCGTTTGTCGATCACTTGGTAGCCTGTCACCACGACTTCTTCCATTTCTTGTGCATCCTCTTCCATCACGATATTCATCGGCTTGTCGGGAGTGGCTGTCACTTCCAGTCTTTTCATCCCGATAAACGTGAAGACAAGGACGATCTTTTCCTGAGACTTGACATTCAAGAGGAATTTTCCTAGGGCATCTGTCGAAACCCCGGTAGTGGTGCCCTTGATGATGATCGTGACCCCCGGGAGCGGATCGCCCTGTTTGTCTTTGACAATACCGGACAACTTGACTTGTTTCTCTTCTTCTTTTTCCGGAGCTTTGTTTATCACGTAAACCCCATTTACAACGTTGAACGTAAGGGGTGTATCTTTCAACAATTTTTCCAGAACGACGGCGATATCTTCTTCTTGAAAAGTAACATCGTTACACTTGATTTGTTTCGTGTAATCTGCATCGTACAGCATACGGACTCCGGTCTGATTCTTCAGTTGCAATAAAACCGTGTAGAGATTCATGTCCTTCACTTTCAGGGTGACCTTTTGTGAAGAAGCCTCTGCGTAAAAACCAAACAAGAGTACAAATAACAATGTAATCCTCATCTTTCTTAAAATTTTTTTCACTTCACACGGATATTCCCGCGTGATAAGTGGTTTTTTTTTCATAATTTTGAATGTTAGTTGATTTATGATGTTGACTGAACGTATAAAGTCCCGTGATAGGCGCCAACCAGAACGGGGCTTTTTCGTTTTTTATTTTGATGCTCTTACTGTTATCTCGTGTCCATGAATATCGAATTTTATTCCTGTTCCTGTTTCAAAAAGTTCCAGAAATGATTTGATCCCCGTGAATCTTTCAATCGTTCCGGAGAAATGTCGTTCTTTTAAATCTTCCGATTCAAAACGTATATTTATATTGTACCATCGTGACAGCGTGCGCATGATGTTTTCCAGTGTTTCATCCTCGAAGCAGAATAAATTGTCCTTCCACGCCGTGTATACACGGGTGTCCACCGTGGTAACGGAAATACTGTCGGTTGCCGTGTTGTAAACCAGATGTTGTGAAGGAGTCAGAGATACGGAATCCCCGTTTTGTGCCTTGAACCTGACTTTTCCTGTCACGAGGGTGACTTCCACGACCGAATTCTCGTAATCGGACGTGCAGAACTCCGTACCCAGCACGGAAATCTCACCTTTATCCAATTTCACGATAAAAGGAGAGTTCGGGTTTCGGGTAACATCGAAATAGACTTCCCCCTTGCAATATACCGTCCGGTTGTTCGCGTCGAATCGTGTGGGAAAGCGTAGTTCCGATTCAGAGTTTAACCAAACTTGTGTTCCGTCCGACAGGGTTAAATTATATTCGCCCCCTCTGGGTACGCTCAACGTGTGGTATTGCGTTTCTTCTTGTGAGGTATTAGTTGTGTCACTGAAAACGCTTAACCCGGATGAGTCCACTTTGAGTTCGCTGTCTTTCACTTGGATCACTGTCGCTGCTTCCCGAATGTCCCAACTTGTCCCGTCGGACAGGGTCAGCGTGGCTTTCTTGTAGCCCGGCTCGATTTTCGCGACAGACTTCACTTCGGGAGATTCTTGAATAAAGAAAATCGAGAGAGAGAACAACAGCATAATACTCGCCGCGATACTCCATCGTGTCATCATGTGGCGACGACGATATTTCCGGTGTCGCAATTTTCGGAAAGCCTCGTTCGCGTCATACTTCAATGCCTTCTTGGATTGCTCGGCAAGCGTGTCCCAATCCTTGTATTTATCCGTCAACCGCCCGGCATTCTCTCGTGGAGGAGTGGAGTTTTCCCTGTCCTCCCCGAGCAGAATCTTCTTGAGCAATCTCCCGGATATATCATCTATTTCGTTCCAATGAGCCATAGCAGGTGTTTTTAATTTACTAATAAAACACCTAAGGTATAAAAACGGGTAACAAGAATTTCAAGAAAAATATAAAGAAAATGCATATTACATTTTCTGTTATTACATTTTTTGTAATGACAGATTACAAATCTTTAGAATAAATTCGGGAACGACGTCACGAGCAGGATGCTCCAGCATTCCCCGAGTTCTTCCCGTATAGCTGAATAAGCTCTCTTTTTTTGCATTTTGATAGCGTTCTCCGACACGTTCAGCGTTTCGGCGATTTCTTTTACTTTCATCCCGTCCATGCTCATTTTCATGATTTCCTGTTGTTGGGGAGAAAGTTGGGTAATGATGGTTCTGAATTTGTGTAATATCTCTTCTTCGATTGCCGAGTCGACAGCTTCTTCCTCGGTCAGTTCCCCTTGCACGGAGTCCCATAAATCCTGCCGCAGCTTATTCGCGCGAGCCTGATCCCGCATTGTGTTCAACGAGCGGGTATAGACCGCTTGGTAAAGCCATCCCGTGAGGCTTCTGATATTCGGAAATGTCACGGGGGAATCCCATAGTTTGATAAGACACTCCTGCACGATATCTTCCACGATCACTTCATCCTGAATCATCCGGGAAGCGTAATTGCACAGAGCCGGGTAGTAATTCCGGTATAATTTCTTCCAGGCAATTTCCTTTTTCGCGTTTATATTCGATATGAATTCGGGTTCATCATCGTGCATGGAGAAATGATTTAAAGGTTTAAATTACTTCTTCGTTGCAAAGAACTTACGTTGGAAAAGTAGTAGTATCAGTACGCCTATCGTGATATAAGAGTCAGCCAGATTAAATACCGGGCGGAAGAACACGAAAAACTTGTTTCCCCAGAAGGGAATCCAATCCGGCAGAAATCCCTCGTAAAGGGGGAAGTAAAGCATATCAACCACTTTTCCGTGCAGGAATGACGAGTAGCCTCCTCCTTGGGGAAATAGTGTAGCGACTTGGGAATAGCTGTCATTAAATATCATCCCGTAGAACATACTGTCGATGATGTTCCCGACGGCACCGCAGAAGATAAGCCCGAAAGAAAGAATCACTCCGGTCGGGGCTTTCTGCTTGATCAGGTGTCTCAGGTACCAGGCAATGCCGACGACGGCAACCAGCCGGAATACGCTCAAAACGGTTTTACCCCATTTCCCGCCCCCGAGTTCCATCCCGAAAGCCATTCCGTTATTCTCGATAAAGTGGATTTTGAACCAGTCCCCGAAGACACTGAATTCATCCCCGATCATCATATGTGTCTTAATCCAGATCTTCACGACCTGATCGATAACTAAAAGGGCGATGATAAAAATAATTAGCTTTTTCCCCGTGCTCATCCTTGTAATGTATTAAAATAGCGGCTCTTAATCGCTCGTGGCGATTAAGAGTCTTGTCCCATTTTCGCGTCCATGCTCAACGTGGCGTGGGGCACAGCGCGTAATCTTTCTTTTGAAATTAATTTCCCGGTTACCCGGCAAATTCCGTATGTCTTGTTCTCAACTCTAACCAATGCAGCTTCCAAATGCGCGATAAATTTTGCCTGCCTTTGGGCTAAACGTCCGGCTTCCTCTTTCGAGAGCACGGATGCACCTTCTTCCAATACCTTGAAAGTGGGAGATGTGTCGGCAATGTCATTCCCGTCGCTTCCGGAGATCGAGGCTTTCAAAACCTCGTAATCTCTTTTCGCCTTTTCGAGTTTCTCAAGAATCAATTCTTTGAATTCCTGCAACTCTTCGTCCGAATATCTGGTCTTCTCTGACATAGTTGTAAAGTTTTTGTCTAAGTTAATAAAAAAATCCGTTCTGCAACCTTCCTGCTGCTAAAATATCCGTTTTTACTCGTTATAGCCCGCGGAAGTTACATTTTTTGAATCTTTATGAAAGTATGTATATCGTCGATTTCGATGATCTGCACATCTTCATCGGCTTTGTCTGCCAGCGTAACGTTCTCTGCCAGAACCTGACTGGCGATATACTCCTTGAAATTCTCCACGGCATCGTTAATGTCTTTATGCTTGCCGATTTGAAGATCTATTTTGTCCGTCACGTTGAAATCTTTTTCCTTTCTCAAATTCTGAATCCGGTTGATCAACTCTCTGGCGATACCTTCCTCGCGCAATTCTTTCGTGATGTTGATATCCAGAGCCACCGTCAAGCGTCCCTCGTTGGCAACCAGCCAGCCCGGGATGTCTTCCGACAGGATTTCCATGTCGTTCAGTGTCAATTCCAGACTCTCCGTGCCTACTTGCAAAGAGTAAGTACCCCGTTTTTCAAAATTATAGATGTCGTTCTGGTCCATTTCTGCCACGAGAGCGGAAATCTGCTTCATGTACTTGCCGTATTTCGGGCCTAAAGTCTTGAAGTTCGGTTTGATCTTCTTGATCAATATCCCGGCGGTATCGGTTATGTACTCGATCTCTTTCACGTTCACTTCCGACAGGATGATATTTTTCACGGCATCCAATTGCGCGGTCATCCCCTCGTCCAAAATCGGGATCAACAACTTGCAAAGCGGTTGGCGGACGCGGATTTGAACTTTCCTTCTCAACCCGAGTACCATAGAGGATATCTGTTGAGCCATATCCATCCGTTCTTCCAGTTGCTTGTCTATCATCGTGTCGTTAGCGACGGGGAAATCCGTGAGGTGAACACTTGTCGTGTAACGTCCGGTGACACTGTTCAAATCCTTGAACAGGCGATCCATGTAGAACGGTGCGATGGGTGACGACAGGATAGCCACGGTTTCCAAGCAGGTGTACAGTGTCTGGTAAGCCGACAACTTGTCCGTGGTTTGTTCCCCTCCCCAGTAACGTTTCCGGGAAAGACGCACGTACCAGTTCGACAGGTTCTCGATCACGAAATTCTGTATAGCACGTCCGGCTCTGGTCGGTTCGTAACTCTCGTAAGCCTCGGTAACTTCCTTGATCAAGCTATTGAGCAAAGAAAGTATCCAGCGGTCGATCTCCGGTCTTTCGTTGAACGGAACTTCCGGCTCGGCATACGTGAAGTTGTCGATGTTGGCGTACAAGGCAAAGAAACTGTACGTGTTGTACAGCGTACCGAAAAATTTGCGTTTCACTTCCTCCACCCCGGCGATGTCGAATTTCAAGTTATCCCACGGTTGCGCGTTAGTCATCATGTACCAGCGCAAGGGATCGGAACCTTGCTTCTCGATCGTGTCGAAAGGATCGACGGCGTTACCCAATCGTTTCGACATCTTGTTTCCTTTGGCATCCAGTACCAGCCCGTTGGAGATGATATTCTTGAACGCCACGGAATCGAACACCATGGTGGCGATGGCGTGAAGCGTGAAGAACCACCCGCGGGTTTGATCCACTCCCTCGGCGATAAAGTCGGCAGGGAATTTGATATGATTGTCTATCAACTCTTTGTTCTCGAACGGGTAGTGCACCTGCGCGTAGGGCATGGCTCCCGAGTCGAACCAAACATCGATCAGGTCTTTCTCGCGGTACATCGGTTGTCCCGTGGGCGATACCAGTATAATGTCGTCCACGTACGGGCGATGCAAATCTATTTTATCGTAATTCTCTTTCGAGTAATCTCCTGCTTTGAAATCCTTGAACGGGTTTTCCTTCATCACGCCCGCTTGTACGGCTTTCTCCATCTCTTCCATTAATTCCTGTACCGAACCGATGCATATTTTCTCGGTTCCGTCTTCGCTTACCCATATCGGGAGCGGGGTACCCCAGTAACGGGAACGGGAAAGATTCCAGTCCACGAGGTTTTCCAACCATTTGCCGAAACGCCCTTCACCCGTGCTCGCGGGTTTCCAGTTGATCGTTTTGTTCAGTTCGATCATCCGGTCGCGTACCGCCGTGGTCTTGATAAACCAAGAATCCAGCGGGTAGTAAAGCACCGGTTTATCCGTGCGCCAGCAATGCGGGTAGTTATGCTCGTGTTTTTCTACCTTGAACGCTTTGTTCTCCCGTTTCAACAGGATACTCAAGTCTATATCCAGCGTGGGATCGTTGTCCGTTAATTCCGGGTCGTATGCGTTTTTCACGAAGCGTCCGGCGAACTCCCCGTACAAGTCGATATTCACGTTGTTTTTCAAGAAATCGGGGTCGATTTCACTCGGCAGGAACAAACGTCCCCGCTTGTCAACCATCGGTTGTCTATTGCCATCTTTGTCTATCAACAACATGGGAGCGATGCCTGCTACCTTGGCAACCCGGTCGTCGTCCGCACCGAAAGTCGGGGCGATATGCACGATACCGGTACCGTCCTCCGTGCTCACGTAATCACCCAAGATCACGCGGAACGCGTCGCCCATGGGTGTCATCCACGGTAACAATTGCTCGTAACGGATGCCATCGAGTTCCGTACCTTGATATTCGGCAACAATCTCGTAAGGAATAAGTTTATCTCCCTCCTTGTAATCACTTAGGGCAATATCCTCCGCTTTCTTGTTAAAGTAAGCGCTGAAGCGGTCTTTCGCCAAAATGAGGGTTACAGGGCGGAATGTATACGGGTTGTAAGTTTTCACTTCCACGTACGTGATAGCCGGGCCTACAGCCAATGCCGTGTTGGACGGTAACGTCCACGGGGTAGTTGTCCACGCGGTGAAGTACACTTCGTCACCGTGAGCGAACAGCTTTTCCGATTTCTCGTCCCGTACTACTTTGAATTGCGCCACGCACGTGGTGTCCTTCACGTCCCGGTAGCATCCCGGTTGGTTCAGTTCGTGCGTGCTCAATCCGGTTCCTGCCGCCGGGGAGTAGGGTTGTATGGTGTATCCCTTGTAAAGGAATCCTTTTTCGTACAGTTGTTTCAACAGGTACCACAAGGTTTCGATATACCGGTTGTCGTAGGTGATGTACGGGTCTTCCATGTTTACCCAGTATCCCATCTTGTCGGTTAAGTCTTCCCACTCGCGGGTGAATTTCATCACGTCCGCACGACATTCTTTGTTGTAGTCTGCCACTGATATGGTTTTCCCGATATTCTCTTTCGTGATACCGAGTTTCTTTTCCACGCCTAATTCTACCGGAAGCCCGTGGGTATCCCATCCCGCTTTCCGTTCAACGAGAAATCCTTGTAAAGTTTTGTACCTGCAAATAATATCTTTAATCGTCCGTGCCATTACGTGGTGAATACCCGGCATACCGTTTGCCGAAGGGGGACCTTCAAAAAAGACAAACGAGGGATGCCCCTCTCTAATTTTCAAGCTCTCCTCGAACGTGTGTTGAGCTTTCCACTCTTTCAGGACGTCTTTGTTTACCTGAGAGAGATCCAATCCTTTGTACTCTTGGAATTTTTTGTCCATCGTGACTCCTAACTTTTTAGATATTATTATTGCACGTTTAAAAAATCAAGTTGCAAATATACCATTTTATTTAGAAAGTAGAAATACTGATAGGAATTGATGTCTTTTTTTACTCGATCGCGATATCGACACGTGCAATTTTCTTTTTTCGGGTGATTCACGAGAGGTTGTTCTCTAATAGTCTGGAATACAGTAATGAATCCCGTATCAATAGTGTATCACTTCCGGTTCACTTCCGTGTAAAACGCTATTAGTTCCCTATTAAAACGCTATTAAAACCCTATACTATAATAGCGTTCTTATAGGGAATTAAAAGGACTACTAAAGTTTTATAAGTACTATTCATCCGGAAGTGATACGGAATTGATACTGCATTTATAACTGTATTGGAGAGGTTTTCCCTGTTAATTCAGTATCTATAGCCCTAGTGTGTCATTTTATCTTCCATGGAAGATAAAATGTCATAATTCATTGTTTTTATTTTCTATAAGGATAAAATGTGCGTGAAAAGTTTTTTATGGTATCAAAATGGCGTATTTTGTAGTTTCTGGCGTTAATCAAATGTTGGGATGAAACTATTTGTAATAGCTGTTGTTTTGAGTGCTTTGTTTGATTTAACAAACGTTATGAGGGTGTCAAAAATCATTTTCCTCTAAAAACTCCTCCGTCGGCTACGCCGCTACCTTCTCTATGAACAGAGGAAGTGCTGGTGAGTTTTTCTGGAAACAGAGGGAGAGTTGAGTTTAGACAAGGACTTTTGTCCCCCCTCATGACGTTTCAATCTATTGGCTAATTCAATGATTCTTTGATAATGCGCAGAGTTTCTTTCTTGTATTCCTTGCGGTTATACTTTTTTCCTCTGCACATCGAACAGTTACATGGAGTTCCTGAGGTTTTGTAAACTCTTGCCCATTTTTCTTTTGCCAACTCGAACCAATGCGGATGACTATCAATACTGCCATCCTCGTGAATAATGCAATGTCTATAAGCGGCATAAAGAATCATGCGAGCTTTGAACACGCGTGCCATTTGCCGGTGTCTCCATAATTTGTTTCTTTTGTCCATCGTCTCTTTGTATTAAAGTTAGGATGAACAATGATGTTGCTTTCTTGAGACTTAATGTATCCATAATCAGTATTCTGGTTTATTGAAGAATATTACAATTCCGCTTGCGGGAAGAATTGGAAAATAAGTGTCGGGAGCTGTTTTTTCGTGTTCTGCCCGATTTGAATCAAGGGTTTGAAATGGGTGGGGTATTTTTGTACCATCGGGTAGACGGTGACATACCCGTGGCGGAACCAACGGTCGATGATGACGTGCGAGAGGTTTTTCTCTTTGAACATGTTGAGCAGGTCTTCCGGGGTGGCGTATTGCGGGAAACTGGTTGATTTCCGACCTCCCGAGAAGAGGTAGAATAATTCCGGTTTGCGACAGGCGATGCGGGCGTCTTCCGGTAAGTTCTTTTTGCACCAGTTGATGGCGTATATGTATTCTACGAAAGCGGCGTCGGCAATTTTTTCGTTCCAAACTTTATACGTGGCGAAATTTTGCTGTGGTTTTAGGGCTTTGGCGTAATGCGGGAACAGGAAAAGGGATACGATGAGGACCATTCCCCCGGTGGGGATTCGACGTGTGAATTTTGTTTCCGGCATTTTCTTCACAAGCAAGCGCAATCCTTCCACGCAGCCGTTCAGGAACAGGAAGATGAACAACGGAATGATGCCGATGAAGTAACGGTGTCCGGCGTATTGTTCCGGCCAGACCATGAGTACTGTCATGGTGATGCCGATGTACAGGAAGAGCAGGAGTTTCATGTGGGGTAAGGCTATTAATCCCAGAATCATGAGAGTAACGATGCATGTACCTTTGATGAGGTCTGTTCGGGTTATTTTTTGGTCAAACGCGGGTTCGTCGGAGATGACGGCAGTGGGTATCCATTTCCCGATGTAGCTGACGAGATTGTTTTGCACGCGTTCCGTCCAGTCGGAGAATGTTTCCATGGTTTGCCCCTTGGGCTTTTTCTTGAAGTCTTTGAGGTAATCGCTTTGAGTCACCCCGATGCTTTTGTTTCTGAAATCCCACGCGGTTTTAGCCCCGGCGAAAGTGGCAATAATGATGCATAGGGTGAGCAGGTTGCTTGTTAGGGCTCGTTTGTTGAGATGAATGATTCGCGCGTCGCTGTTCTCCCGTTTGCTTTTTAGCCATTCGAGGGCTTTTTGTCCGCAAACGAGCAGCATGTAGAGTATGGCGGCGATAATGATGGATGTTCCCATGGTGCGGACGAAGTAGATGTAATTCAGCCCGATGATGATTCCAGCGAAATAGAGTATTTGCCGGCGGGGACGGTCTTTGCTGAAAAGGCGGTCCGTGTCGAGAAGGCTGAAGAGGTAGAGTACTCCCATTGTCAGGAAGGTGAACAACATTTCGCTCATCACGATGGTCGAGTAGCGCAACATGGCTTGCTGCATGCAGCATAGCAGGCAGGTCAGTAATGCCAGAAGCAAATTGCCTGAAATTCTTTTCGTCAGGAAGAAAAGAAGCAGGATGGATAAGCCGAAAAGAACGCCGTTCGCTATTTTCAGTGCCGTGTAGGATTTGAAAAACAGCAAGATGAGTGCCGTGAATAACGGGTAACCCGGGGGAAAGTGCGAGTGGGGGCTTTCCTCGAGGAACATGATGTTGGTGTATCCCTGCCCGGAGGCGAGGGCTTTGCCGAGGGCGTAGTAGTACACGTTGTCACCGTTTAAGTCCGGTTTGAAGTCAAATATTTGAATGTAGTTGAAGACGAATACACAGGTGATGATACCTAAACAGTAATATATTAACGTTCGGGGTTGTATGTTTTTGAATATATTCATGATTGTGGTGTTTATTCGAGTGAATGTTTGTTCGCGAACCGTATTTTTACCAGCACCCAGATGGCTATCAACCCGTCTTTCCAGTTGATTTTTTTGCCTTCCTCGATGCTACGGGGATAGTAACGGATAGGGAGTTCCGGTATTTTGTATCCCCGGCGGCAGACGATTGCCGTGACCTCGGGGCAGAACTCGAAGCCCGTGGATTTTAAGGGGATGGAACGCAATAGTCCCGAGTCGAACATCTTGTAGCAGGTCGGCTCGTCCGTGAGGTGTTGCCCGTACAGCAGGTTCGTCACTATGGAGAGGAGCCGTCCGCCAAGGTAGAAGCTCTGGTAGGAGTGTTTGTTCGTTTTGTTCAGGAAACGGGAACCGTAAATGACTTTTCCGTCGTTCTCTATCATCCATTCCAGTAGCGGGTTGTAATCTTCGGGGTTGTATTCAAGGTCAGCGTCCTGAATGATTGTCCAATTGCCCGTGATTTTTTGGATTCCCGCTCGAATTGCAGCTCCTTTTCCTTGATTGTGCGGCTGTTTGTGATAAACGAGAGTGCAGTCCGGGTAAGTTTCTGTAAAACGCAGGATTTCTTCTTCCGTGTTATCTTTGGAACAATCGTTTACAACAATAATTTCTTTACGAATATCATGGACGAGGCGGGTATGATGTACTTTTTCCAGTAACCGGAATATGGTACTCGCTTCGTTGTACGCGGGGATGATGATGGACAAGGTCTGTTGTTTCATGAACGAGAGTGAATTGGTTCCGACATATGGTTTCTCAACACGAATTGGGCGGTTGTCCGGCTTCGTTGTTCCACGAGTGACGGGCGGTCGCCTATTATTTCCCAGATGGCTTCTTCCGTGTAGTGGCGTATGGTTATCAGTTTGACATCTTGGTTGTAACGTACCTCAAATTCTTCTTGCAATTGTTGCAGGAATTCATTGAAGATGGCCGTGTTGCAATCTATGCAGAACGAGAAGCTGATGGCGGAGTTTTGCATCAGGTTCAGCTTGAGTTTGTATCGCGCAAGTATGGCAAAGATGTGACTGAGTTTTTCTTCGGCGATGAAGGAAAAATCTCTTGGAGTGAGGGTTAGCAGGCATTGATTCCCCTTGTTGATGTATATGGGGGGGAGTTTCAGGTGTTCGTCTATTTCCTCGATGATTGTTCCGCTTGATTCCGGGTGCAGGAATGATTTTACATACAGGGGAATTTGTTTGTTCTGTATCGGTTTTATGGTTTTCGGGTGAATGACTTTTGCCCCGAAGTGGGATAGCTCGATGGCTTCTTTGTACGACATTTTGCTGATGACTTGTGCCTTGTCGTATTCTTTCGGGTCGGCATTCATTACTCCCGGTACGTCTTTCCAGATGGTGACATCCTCGGCGTTCAGCAGGTTGGCAAGTAATGCCGCCGTGTAATCGGAGCCCTCGCGTCCCAGCGTGGTGGTTTGGTTGGTACGGGTTCCGGCGATGAAGCCTTGAGTGACGTAGATGGTGGTATTTTTAAAATCGAAAGCCTCTTCGCAGAGCTGCCCGGAGAGTTCAAGGTCGATGTTGCCGTTCCGGTAGTTCTGGTCGGTTTTCAAGTATTTGCGTATGTCGATGAATAGGTTGTCGATATTTTTGAGCCTTAAATAATGGGAAATAATCGTGGTCGAGATGAGTTCCCCGAAGCTGATGATACGGTCGTACTCGTAGTCGTAGCACAGGGAAGATTCGGTATTCAAGATGTTTTCGAGGGAGGTGAATAATTCGTCCAGATTTTTGTAGACCGAAGCATTTAGGGGAAATAACGAGTTGACGATGTCGAGGTGAAAGTTTTTCAATTCTTCCATGATTGCCACTGTTTTACTATCCCGGTGGAAATAAGCATTGCATAGTGTTTCCAGCAAATTGGTCGTTTTGCCCATTGCAGAAACGACCACGATGAGTTGCCCGTGTTGCCCGCGGACTATAGAGGATAGATTTTTAACTCCTTCGGCATCTTTCACGGATGCTCCCCCGAACTTGAATACCTTCATGTAATTTCGTGATTTTAAGATTGCGAAACAAAGGTATGTTTTTAAATGAAAAAATGCAATGGAAAGAAAACTCCTGTAATGTTCAAGTGAATTATTTCTCGTTATACTGCATGGAATTTATGTATTTCATATTAGTTTTATTACAAGTGTGTTGCATTAAATCCAAGGTTATTGAAGGTTGGAGATGTTGTCGAGAGAAGTGTTTGAATGTTATAATAATATTAAATCACGGGAAGTTACGTGAAGTATCAGAGAATTAAATTGTATATTCGCGAACGTTTGCCGCTGGATAGTAGGCGGTGGGACACGAGTTCGTGGTGGAGGAATGAATTAAATTCGATTATATATAAACGTGAAATTTAAACAGATGAAGAGAGTTTTAATTGTTTTAGTTGCTTTACTTTCAACGTCAATCGTGCGGGCGGATGAAGGTATGTGGCTGTTGTCCCTGCTCGGGAAAAATATTGAGCAGATGCAGGCACAAGGGTGTAAATTGACGGCGGAAGATATTTATTCCGTGAACAAGGCGTCGTTGAAGGATGCTATCGTGGGGTTGGGTAACGCCGGACGCCCGTTTTGGCATTTCTGTTCGGGTGAGATTATTTCCGACAAGGGATTGGTTTTGACGAACCACCATTGTGGTTTTGGTGTGATTCAAAAGCACTCTACGGTGGAGCATGATTACTTGTCTAACGGTTTCTGGGCATATGATATGAAAGATGAGTTGCCGAATCCCGGGATCACGGCTTCTATCTTGCAACGCATGGAAGATGTTACTGACAAGGTGAATGCCGTTTTGAAAGACGATATGACAGAGGCACAACGTGCTGAGGTTATTGGTGCGGTTTCAAAACAGATTGCGGCGGAAGCCGTGAAAGGTACTAACCTGCAGGCGCAAGTTATCGATATGTTCGAGGGAAATCAATTCTTTTTGTTGGTGTACAAGATTTATCAGGATGTTCGTTTGGTGGGAGCTCCGCCACAGAGCATGGGTAAATTCGGTGGTGACACGGACAACTGGGTATGGCCCCGTCATACTGCCGATTTCTGTATGATGCGTGTTTATACCGGACCGGACGGAGAACCTGCTCCTTATTCTCAGAATAATATTCCCTTGAAACCGAAACATCATTTACCTGTTTCTGCTAAAGGCGTACAGGACGGTGATTTCGCCATGATCATGGGATTCCCCGGAACGACGGATCGTTTCCTGACTTCTTTCGGTCTGAAAGAAACGATGGATGTAACGAACGATATCCGTTATAAAGTGCGTACGGAGAAATTGCGCGTGATGAAAGAAGGAATGGATGCAGATCCGAAAACCCGTATCCAATACGCTTCTAAATATGCATCGTGTGCGAATTACTGGAAATATTCTCACGAGCAGAATATCGCCTTGAAGAACTTGAACACCATGGGAGAGAAGGAGAAGATCGAGCGTGAATTCACAACTTGGATGAATGCCGAGTCTGCTCGTAAAGCTAAATATGGTAATGCTTTGACTTTGATTAAGGAAGGTTATGAAGCTATGCATCCTTACAACGAGGCTATGTCTTATATGCAGGAAGCCGGTCTTCAGGGAGCGGAGAGTCCGTTGTTTGCCGTTCGTGTGACGAACACGCTGAAAGCGTATTTCAGCGAGGATACTCCAGAGATGATCAAAGGTCGTATGTTGGATGCAATCAAGGATAACGCGACTGAGTTTTTCAAGGATTATAACAAGGATGTTGAGAAGAATTTGATCGCTACAATGCTGAAAATGTATAGCGATAACGTAGCTGAAGAATGGCACCCGGAAGTGATCAAAATGATCAACAAGAAATACAAGGGTAATTACGATAAGTTTGCCAAGGAGGTATCAGAGAAATCAATATTTACCGATCAGGCTCGTTTTGACGCCTTTTTGGCAAAACCCGATATGAAGAAGTTGGAGAAGGACCCGGGATATGTTATGGGTAACTCTTTGTTTGAGACTTACCAGAAATTGGGTGGTTTGACACAAGAGATGCGGACGAATATCGCTAAAGGTGACCGTCTGTTCGTGAAAGGATTGATGGAGATGCAACCCGACAAAGTATGGGCGCCGAACGCTAATTCCACGATTCGTTTGACTTACGGTAACGTGAAGAGCTATAAACCGAAGGATGCCGTATTCTATGATTATTACACCACTTTAACGGGTGTGATGGAAAAAGAAGGTCCGAAAGGCGGAGAGTTCGAGGTTCCGCAGAAGTTGAAAGATTTGTATTATGCAAAGAATTTCGGTCGCTACGGTGCTGACAATATTTCTGTGAACTTTATCACGAATAACGATATCACGGGTGGTAACTCCGGTTCTCCGGTGATCAATGCTTACGGTGAGTTGATTGGTACCGCTTTCGACGGGAACTCTGAAGCTATGTCTGGTGATATCGATTTCGAGGAAAATTTGCAAAGATGTATCAATCTGGATACGCGATATATGTTGTTTATTGTAGACAAGATGGCTAATGCCCAGAACTTGATCAATGAAATGACGATTGTGTACTAATTGAGTTTGAAAGTTTATAAAGTTCATAAGGTTTATAAAGTATTGGACCCCTGCGGGGCGCTTTGTCTACGGCAACTTAAGTTGCCGATAAGCATAGTCCGAAGGACACCCGTTACTTTATAAACCTTATGAACTTTATAAACTTTATAAACTATAATACTTCATGAACTTTTCTTTTTGAACCATTCTTGCAGGGATTCCATGATGTAGTAGAAGTTGGGCATAAAGAGTGTGCCGACGAGGGATGTCATTAACATACCGTAGAATACTGCGGTGCCGAGAGAGATTCGGCTGGCCGCACCTGCTCCGGTGGAAATGATCAAGGGGAATACACCGAGGATGAAGGCGAATGAGGTCATCAAAATCGGGCGCAGACGTACCCGTCCTGCCTCCAGAGCCGCTTCGCTGATCGGCTTTCCCGCGGCACGATAGTCCCGGGCGAATTCCACGATTAGGATGGCATTTTTTGCCGTGAGGGCAATCAGCAGGATGATACCGATCTGGGTGTAGACGCTGATCGGCAAATTCATTATAAGGCATCCGATGACAACGCCCAAAAGGGCAATAGGCAATCCCATGACAACGGCGAAAGGTGATGTCCAACTCTCGTATTGAGCGGCAAGAATAAGGAATGCCACGAGGATGGCGAGAATGAATATCGCGGTGGTGGTTGAACCGGCACTTTCTTCCTGATAGGACAGGCCTGTCCACTCGTACCCGAACGTGTTGCCTAATTCTTCTTTGACGACTTGCTCCATGGCGGTAAGGGCTTGACCGGAACTGTATCCCGCTGCTGCCGAGCCGGATATGGAAGCTGCTGCGTAGGTGTTGTACTTGGGTAGTAATTCTGTGCCTAGACGTTGTTCCACGGTGGTAAAGGCGGAGAATGGAACCATGTTGCCTTGTGTGTTTTTCACGTTGAGGAACAACACATCATCGATGACTTCACGGGTGGAAGGCAGGCCTTGGAGGTTTACTTGAAAAGTACGTCCGTATTTCACGAAGTTGTTGACGTAGATAGAACCGATATATGCCGACAACGCGCTGAACACGTCGCCGATGGGGATTTGCATTAATTCCACTTTGTCCCGGTCTATGTTCAGGTAATATTGCGGAACACTGGCACTGAACGTGGAGCGGAGCATGGCAAGTCCGGGGTATCGGTTGCCGGCATCGACAAGATGATCCGTGGCTTGTTGCAGGGCTGCTGAACCGTAATTATTGATGTCTTCCAGCATGAGTTGGAAGCCGCTGCTTTCTCCTAACCCGGGTATGGGTGGCGGGGATACGGCATAACTCTGTGCCTCGGGGATTTCCACGTAAGCGAGTTCGTTGAAACGGGTAGTGATGGCATCGACTCCGAGGGCTTTTGCTTTACGTTTGTCCCAGTTTTCGAGCATCACGAAAATGGATGCCGCGTTGGAACTTTGAGCGTTGTCCATCATGGAGAAGCCATTGATGGTGATATAGGTTCGCACCCCGTCGATGTCTTTTAATATGGCTCCGGCTTTGGCAGATGCCTCTTCCGTGCGGGAGAGGGAAGCCCCGTCGGGGAGTTGCATGGAGACGAGGAAATATCCCTGATCTTCGTTCGGAACGAAAGTGGTCGGTCTGTACATGAAGCCCAAGAAGGCAAGTACGGACAAAACGATAAAGATAAACATCGCCAGAGCCGATTTGCGGATAAAGCCCCGTACTACCCACATGTACCCGTTACTGGTCTTTTCGAAGAATTTATTGAATCCCTTGAAAAGGAAGAAACGGGATGGTTTTGCCGGTTTCAAGAATAGTGCGCAAAGGGCGGGGCTAAGAGTCAGGGCGTTGAATCCGCTGATCACGGTAGCGGCGGCAATCGTGAGGGCAAACTGTTTGTAGAGCGAACCGGTGATTCCCCCGATAAATGCCGTGGGAATGAACACGGCGAGCAAAACGAGTATAATGCCGACAATGGCGCCTGAAACCTCTTTCATGGCTTGGGTGACGGCTGCCCGCATATCGGTGTATTTCCCGGTTTCTATCAGTCGGTAGCTATTCTCGACGATGATAATGGCGTCGTCGACTACCAGTCCGATGGCGAGTACCAGTCCGAAAAGAGTTAGTGTGTTGATCGAGAAACCGAGTATGTTCATGAAGGCAAAGGTTCCGACAAGCGAGACGGGGATTGCTATCAACGGGATCAGCATCGCCCGCCAGTTTTGCAAGAACAGCAATATAACGATGAGCACGAGCAGGAATGCGGTGCCTAAAGTTTTGTATATCTCTTTGATGGAGGCGTGAATAAATTCCGTGGTGTCGAGAGTGATGTTGAGGTTTACTCCGTCGGGAAGGTAGGACGAGAGGGTGTTTACCCGTGCTTTGATTCGTTGGGAAACGTCGATGGCGTTGGCACCCGGAAGCTGATAAATGGCGATGGCGGCAACAGCACCACCTTTCAACGTGGCACTGGCACTGTATGACTGGCTGCCAAGTTCCACCGTGGCGACATCTTTTACTCGGAGGTATTTCCCGCCGGGGAGAGCTTTGATTATGATATTGCCGAATTCTTCTTCATTGACAAGTAATCCTTGTGTTTCGAGGGTATATTGGAAAGCTACTGGGCTTGCCAAAGGGGGTGCACCTACTGAGCCGGGGGCTACCTGTATGTTCTGGCTTTCGATAGCGGAAATGATTTCTTCCGGACTGACATCCCGGATAGCGAGTAAATTCGGGTCCAGCCATACGCGCATACTGTAATTGCCGGCACCGAAGGAACCGACACTTCCCACCCCTTTGATTCGGCTTAATTCGTTGACGAGGTTTAACTCCGCGTAGTTGGAGAGGTATAGGGCATCATAGCTCGGGTTATCCGAGGTCAGGGTGAGGAACATGACCACGTTGGTAGATTCTTTCGTGGTCGTGATACCCAGTTTGGTGACTTCCTGCGGGAGTGCGCTTTGGGCTATGTTTACCCGGTTTTGCACGAGGATGGTTGCCATGTCGAGGTCGGTACCGACTTCAAACGTGACCGTGAGTTTGTATATTCCCGCGCTGGACGAGGTGGACGACATGTATAACATCCCTTCCACCCCGTTCACTTGTTGTTCAATCGGGGTTGCCACCATCTGCGCTATGGTCGTGGCGTTGGCTCCCGGGTATTGTGCCTCCACGACTACCGTCGGCGGCGTGATCGTGGGGTATTGTTCCACGGGTAATGAGCTCAAGGAGATCACTCCTGCCACCACGATAAGGATGGAAAGGACAGTGGCGAATATAGGGCGGTTGATGAAAAACTTGGACATCATAAAGATTGAATTTTAGATTTATGATTTTAGATTTATGATTTACGATTTAAGGAGTCGGCAACGTTGGGTTTCGTGTGGCTGGAATCTAAAATCGTAAATCTAAAATCTAAAATTTTAAAATGGGTTTAATTTTCATTCCCGGACGGATGTTGATGAGGGCTTTGGTCACGTAGCGGTCTTCGGTGGTGATGCCGCTGATGATTTCCCGCATGCCGTCAGGGGTTAGGGTTCCGACTTTTACTTGACGAAATTCCACGGTATCGTCGGGGGTGACGAGGTAGATGTAACGTCCTCCTTGGTTGGTACTGATGGAAGCCTCGGGAATGACGATGGCTTTCGGTACACTCTTGTAAGGTACGACAACTTTCACGTACATTCCGCTCAACAAATCCCCGTTCGGGTTTCTGGCTATTGCCCGTACGGTGATGGTTCCCGTGGAGAGGTCGACGTTGGGCGACCGGTAATCGAGAGAGGCAATCCATGTTTTTTCGGGATTGTTCACGTCTTGTATCGTGACGGGTAGTGCCGACGGACTGTTTTGGGGTAATTGCATGAAATCGGCGTATGCCATATTGAAATAAAGGTACATCTGGTTGTCCTTGTATATGGTTGCCAGTGCCGAATTGTTGGCGTCGGTTCCTACCATATTACCGGGATCGACCATGTTACGGGATATCCGTCCCGTGAAAGGAGCTTTTACCGTGCAATAGGATAGGTCTATATTGGCGGAACTCAATTGCGCCCGCGCATCCTCGTAGGCGGCAACCGCTTCCCCGTAATCCGATTGGGATTGCAGGTAGTCTATTTCGCTGATAGCCTTATTTTTCACGGCTTCTTTCATGCGTTCGTAGGATGCCTTGGCGTATGCCAGTTTGGATTTGCAACTTTCTACATTCGCTTCGGCTTGGGCAACCTTGTCTTTGTAAGGTTGAGGTTCTATCACGAAAAGAGTTTGTCCTTCCCATACCCGCTGACCGGGGGTGAAGTTGTACGAATCGAGATACCCAGATACGCGGGCAACCAGATTGACGGTCTGTTCCGCTTCCATATACCCCGGGTATTCAAACGTGTAAACCACGGTACGGAATCCCGGATGAGCGACCTCCACCGAGGGAGCCTGAGGTGTTTCTTTTTTTTGCTTGGAATCCCCACAGCCCGTTAAAAAGATGATCGGAATAAAGAAGATAAAACTGGATACTTTCATAATAAATATGTATGTTAGTTCGTGTAAATGAAATCTAAAATCTAAAATCATTAAATCTAAAATTATTCCACAGGCCATCCTCCGCCAAGAGCCTGATAGAGTTCTATCAAGTAACGGAGTGACGCTGCCCGCGCTTCCACGAGGGAATTTTCGTAATTCAGCAGGCTCAATTGTGACGTGAGCACATTCTGGTAGCTTGTCAGACCGTTTTTATATTGTTCTATCGCCAGATCCAGTGTTAATTGTGATTGCTGGTAAGCATCGTTCAGGGCGGAGATTTGCGAGAGGGATTTGTTGTAAGTTACCAGCGCGTTGTCCACTTCCTGTAAGGCGGTGAGCAAGGTCTGGTTGTACGAGTTGATCTCTTCATCCAATTGGATTTGTGCTGATTTTTTGGATTCCACGAGGTTACGACCGCTGAATATCGTCCACTTGATAGAGGGAGCAATTTGCCATATCATGTTTTCCTTGTCCGTGAAGTGTTCGAAGTTCTCGGAAGCGTAACCGATGTAACCTGTCACGAGAAATTTCGGCCACCAGTCGGCACGGCTTGCCCCGACGGCTTCGGCCAGTCCGTCGATAGTTCTTTCTGCCGAACGTACATCCGGTCGTTGGCGGATCAGGTTCGCGGGAATCCCGACGGCTGCCGCTCTCGGGTTTTCCGGGAGCGGGTGTGTTCTGAACAGGGAATCCCGAATCTGAACGGAATGTTCCCCGATCAATACCCCGATCAGGTTTATTTGTTGCGCGATAGTTGATTCGATACCCGGAAGGGATGCTTTTGTTTGCAGGTAAAGACTTTTTGCCTGAGCCACGTCGAGCCGGGATGCGAGTCCCACGTTTAGTTTGGATTCCGTGAGTTCCATGACCTGTTTTTGGGATTCGATATTCCTTTGAGTCACTTCGAGTTGCTTCTGGGCGCAACGCAGATTGACGTATGCCGTGGACAACTGGGCGGCAAGTGATACCATAACTCCCCGGTAGTCTTCTTGGGCGGCGAGATAGAACTCTTTCTGTGAGGAACTTTCTTTACGGATTCGTCCGAAAACGTCGAGTTCCCAGTTCAAATTGACCGTGGCGCTTCCCACCCGTTCGATGATGTTTTTCTTGTCGGCGCTAAGACTGCTCTTTTCCGGCGCGTAACTACCCGAGAAGTAGATGGTCGGGTAATAAGGACTCCGGTCTACCCGTAATTTGGCTTTAGCCAGTTCTATTTTGCGGATTGCGTTACGGACGTCATAGTTTTTGATTACCGCTTTGTCAATCAGCGTGTCGAGTATGGGATCTCTGAACAGTTTCCACCATTCGTCGTTCGAGGGAAGTGTCTGTTGCAGGTTCGGGGCATTGCTAGTCCTTTTGTAAGGTTTGTTGACTTGTGGCGGGGCAGCTTTCCCCGCCAAAGTTATAAGTGTGAAAATAATAAATGACAGGATACATCCTGTCCTCGTCATAGCAGCCAGTCTCATAGTGTATAAATTGTGTTAGTCTATTTTCTACTAACTGCTATACGAGAATAAGGAAAAAATGTTAGAACCCGAAATTCATTTCGTCTGTAACAATAACTACTTGGGCGGACGGAGCGTTAAGTATTTTTCGCTCGATTTCCGTTGCCGGGCGTATTTGAATAATTTGCATCGGGTCGACGTTGAATGTTCTCGTGAGCCGATTGTTGACGAGTAATGACGGTTCGGACAGTTTCTCCGGATTGACCGTAAATTCCTGATTTTTGTATTTGTATTTCAAGACACCGTTGGAATAGCTGATGAATTGCCCTGATTTTTTCAGCGTGTTGATGATCACGTGGGACTTTTTCGCATTGCCCGGTTCGGTGACCATAATCACGTTGGCAATCTCCTCCGGTATCCCGTTTTTCAAGCTGTCGGCGGCATATTCTACCCCGTCGATCAAGTACGCGAGTTCTGAATTGGTAGCGTTTACTTTGATACGGGTTTTACCGTTCTCGCGGATGACTTCCAGACCGTTGGAAATAGATTCGGACATGCCGTCCATCCCGTTGAACATGCTGCCCATGTTGCGGAATGCCTCTTCTGCACGTTTCATCATATCTTCCATGCTGCCCATATTCCCGAATCGTTCCCGCAGGGTTCCGAAAGGATCTTCGCCGAAGAGCGAATCTCTCTTAACCCCGAATCTCTCTTCCATCCGTTTGAGCAGGTCCATCGGGTTGCCCATCCTCTCGGCGAAAGAACTGCCTTCGGCGGGAGTGTTGATGTATGCCAGTCTGTCAAGTCCTTTCACATTGAGAGCCGCAGCGATCTCATCCACATTATCCAAGTCGATATTTCCCTTTAATTCAATCACGGAGAGCTGTTCTTTTTCTTCGTTCCATAATACTAATGCCGTGATCTGCTCGTTGTTCTGTGTCACGTACAGACGCTCCTGACCGTATACGCCTTGATGGCTGCGTACGAGAGTGTACTTGGACTCGTTTTCCATGATCGGGATTAGTCTTTGGTTGATTTCTTCGACTACTTTAGGGGTTGCCCGTTTTTTGTCAACGTACATCACGTTGATTTCTTTCATGTTATTCAAGGCTTCTTCCGCGGCGATAGACATATCGCTTTGTTTATACAGTTTATAAAGCGATGGGGTTAGCATCGTCACGGTTATGCCTTCCTTGTTACGGAACGCTTTCATCTCTTTGCCTACCTGCGCTTGCAGGGGAAAAACGATGACAAGGCTTACTATACACGTTAATAAACATCTGATCTTCATAACCTGATAATTTTATTGTTATACTGGCACATTCTTTTTTAACCGACAGTAAATTTAATGGAATAACCCGTTCATTATTCCCGGCTTAACGTTATTTACAAAAGTTATACCATTGGGCGAGAAATTTTATACCTTTGAAGCCGAAAACAGATTGTAAATTGTAAATTTTAAATTTTAAATTGAAGATACTCTTGATATTCAATCTAAAATCTAAAATTTAAAATCTAAAATAATATGTTGGGGTATAATTTCGGGATTATCGCTTATCGCGGCGCTATTGGTATTGCTTCTCTGTTTAACGAGAAGGCGGCTTTGTGGGTGAAGGGAAGAAAGGGAATATGGAAACGGATGGAAGCGGCAGGACGGGAAAAAGGACGATTGGTGTGGTTTCATGCCTCCTCGCTCGGGGAGTTTGAGCAAGGACGTCCGGTGATCGAGAAGTTGAAAGAGAGAGAGCCTTACACGAAGATATTGTTGACTTTTTTCTCCCCCTCAGGTTACGAGATTCGGAAGAATTATCCCGGGGCGGATTATATATTCTATTTGCCGACGGATACCCCGGCAAATGCCCGTCGCTTTATGGAAATATGGCATCCCGATGCTGCCGTGTTCGTGAAATACGAGTACTGGTATAATTATCTCCGGGAGTTGCACGAACGTGAAGTGCCGACTTATTTGATATCTGCTATCTTCCGCCGGGAGCAGCCTTTTTTCAAAAAGTGGGGTGGACTGTACCGCCGGATGTTACGTTTCTTTACCCGCCTTTACGTGCAGGACGAGGAATCCGTTAAGTTGCTCGCCTCTATCGGGATTACCCACGTGCAACAGACGGGAGATACCCGTTTTGATCGCGTGAAACAGATCGCGGATGCGGCAAAACGAATCGAGAAAGTGGAAGCGTTCTGTAATGACCGCCGTGCCGTGGTTTGCGGGAGTACGTGGCCGGGGGACGAGGAGATTATCATGGATTATATCAATAAACAGGAAGGGGGCTTTAAATGGATTATCGTGCCTCACGAGATCGGGGAGGGGCATATCCGTGATATTCTGAACAAGTGTCATAAACCCGTGGCACGTTACACGGATGAAAATGCCGATGTGACGAAATGTCAAGTACTTGTGGTCGATACTATCGGGGTGCTGTCGTCTATATACCGGTATGGTTCCATTTCCTATATCGGCGGCGGTTTCGGTAAGGGTATCCACAACACGTTGGAAGCTGCGATATACGGAATCCCGGTGATTTTCGGTCCCAAGTATCATAAATTCAAAGAAGCGGTAGACTTGATTGATTGCGGGGGAGCGTTCTCGATCAAGGATAAGGAACAATTCACGTCCTTGCTCGACTCGTTAATAAATAGCCCGGCTATCGCTGAGGCGGCCGGGCAAAGTGCTTTAAAGTTTGTCAATAAACAATTGGGTGCTACGGATGCGATTATTCGCCAGTTAGTAGAATAGGACTTCTTCTTCCGCTTCATTTTCCACTTCGACACCCTTGATCCATGCTTTCAAGGTCTTTAGGATGGCGTCGCGAGTAAGGTTTTCGAAGTCTTTGATACGGCATTTGTGATCCATATCCGCTTTTATGTATTTGGCACACTTGGTATTCTTTTTCAAGTCAACGGCGGTAGCACTCCACGGGTCTATTCCCCCGTAGATAAAGAGCATATTTTCCGCTTTTGTTTGTAGCCAGTTATTTATGTCATGTAATTGTTTCGTGTTGAAAGGCGTATTCTCGTATCCCTTGGGCATAGCGAAGTCAAAGGTGATTATGTTGTCCTTTTCTTCTTTGAAATATTTTTTGAAGGGCTTGATGTTGTACGCGTACATGCCCGTTTCGGTCAGTGCGGCGTAATAGAAGGCCTCGATGTCTCTGATGGATTGGTCACTGAAGAAATCCGGTGACGAGATGCGGACAAGATAATTGTATATCTGTTCGAAGTCTTCCACTTCCGGTTGTGGCATATCGTTGATGTTATTGCCCCATTGCCAGAATGCAAACGGGAATTCCATGATGATTAATTTCAATGCCCGCTCCGTGCCGCCTGCTTTTTCGAATGTATAGCCTCTTGAACGTGCCGTTTCTTCCAGCATGGGTAATAATTTGTTGAGGTTCTCGAAACATTTTTTCTGGAAATCGAAGATTTGCCATTTGGTTTCTTTACCGCCACCTTCGAGCAAATGTCTGTTTTCCGGGGTATCGCCGAGTTTAGAAAGGAATTTCTCTAAACGGGGGTCCACTTTCTCTAGGTTAATCGGGGCAACATAAGGTACGCTGACTTCCACGTCCTCCGGGTAGAAGTAACGGTGGTAGACGGTGGTCTGTCCGCCTTTGCTGATACCGGTTGATATCCATCTCGTGTCGGGGTATACCTTTTGGCGCAAACTTTGGATGATCTCGTGTTGGTCGGTAGCCGCTTGTTTCAGCGTCAAGTCCGACCAAGGAGTTTCCCCGGCGGGCTTGCTGTTGTTGAAGAAACGGTGTTCTATCGTGAGTTGGTTTGTCTTGAATAATTGCGATAACTCGCTTTCGGTGGGAGAATATATCCCGTATCCTTCCAAGATTGCCACCATGGGCGCTTTGAAGTCCCGATGCCCGAGCAACACCCGTTGTTTGAATGTGCCTTTCGCGGGATTGTTATGGTCGATCGGTTGTTCGTACCAAAACTCGTAATATTCGCTATAGGGAGGAACTTTTAATTCCCGTATATCGGATATCTCTTTGATTTGCTGTAATTTCTGTAATAACGGCCCGTTCGCGAATAACGTTCCGCATGCTAATAATAGAGATACAACAAGTGTAAATACATATTTCATAGGTCAGCTCTTTATTTTTCAGTCTGCAAGGTATGAATTTTATATGAAAAAGATACCTTTGTTACACTATTTAAAAATTAAAAGAATATGAAAAGAATTTTGTTATTAATCGCGTTATCCTTGTGTTTGTGGAGTGTCGCGGAGGCAAAAGCTCCTCAGACCCAACCTTCAAAAGAATATGTAGAGACGTTGAAAAAGATGATCACCGTTTCCGGCGGTGATGCTACGTTCAAAATGGTCGTTCCGCAAATGTTTGCCATGATGAAGCAACAATTGCCGAATGTACCCGAGGAATTTTGGAAAACAGCCGAGGCGGAAATTATGAAAACCATCATGGACGATGTTGTCGGTATGTTGGCTCCGGTTTATTCGAAACACTTGACACAGGCTGATTTGGAAGGTATTATCAAATTCTATGAAACACCCGTGGGTAAGAAAATGGCTGCCGCACAACCGGGAATCATGTCCGAAAGTATGAAAGTAGGGCAACAATGGGGAATGCAGATCGCGATGAAGATACAGGGGATGTTGAAGGAGAAAGGGTATATGTGATTTACGATTTTAAATTTTAGATTTAAGATTGAGGGCTGTCCGCCGCCGGTTCTTGTTTACAAAGAAAGCCGGTGACGGACAGAGTTTTTATCTATTCTTCGCCCCACATGAATACGCTTCTTGCTCCGCTTTTAAAGATAACATGTTTTATTTTACCCATGTCGTTCTTTGTTTTATATAGAACATTGCTTTTCCAGATTCCTACATCTGTTGCGTCAATGAGGTAAAATATTCCATTGTCCAGACCGACGCCTATTCTGTCGCCGTTCATGGCAACTGCGATTGAAGTGATGCTATGCCCTTCAAAGTCAATGTCGAAAAGGTGTGCTTTTCCGGTTTTATCATTCATATCTCTCCAGTATAATTTCTCTTGATTGGCTCCTGCTGAAAAGAAGAAATAAGGAGTTTTCCGGGAAATGGCAAAAACATTATTTCCGTTCAACATATCTCCGTCCGGGAAAGGTATTTCGTAGTCGGGAGTGATGTTGATTGCTCCTGTATACCATACAGCACCTATGCCGAAATTCTGCATATAGTATTGGTTTTCAGTTCTGTCATACAAAATTGAAAATACGCTGTTTTCATAGTCAGCCCAAGGATCCGGGTTTTCATAGCTTGCCGCAAATACAATTTCCCGTGTCATATTATTAAGGTCGGAAAAATCGTCGGGATAATCTTTATGCGAGATAACGGTGGGTTCCCCGCATAATTTGGGTTCGTAATCCGTATCCATGCAGGCTAAATAGCGATGATTGAGTTCGTCAAACATGAGTATACATTTGCTATTCAAATATAAGGTCGGGATGAAATGGCTGATACGCATGCCGCCGCTTGCCCGCATTGGTTCCGCCATGAAGCGTCCCGAATGATATTCTTTTGGGACATCATTCCGACGACTGTATACATTTCCGTCTTCGGAAAGCAAGTAACCGCATATTTCGGGATAAAGGGCATCCTTAGGTACGAAATTGGCGGGATATGTTTCTCCAAGGAATTCCAGCTCCGTGTCAACAGCCTTCGTGAGGGCACTACCGTCTAATTCCACGGAACCGGATTTTTGTAACACTAGGATCTCTCCAATGGACGAATAGTTTGAGCTCCAATGTTCGAGTAATTTTATCGGTTCGGAGCCAAGATCGGTTCCGTTGACATTTTTGTAGACATCGGTTTCTTCTCCGTATACGATTTCAATAAGATTGCCATCGTCATCCTCTTTCTTTTGTTCTTTGACATAGGAGAGGTAGGATTTGTTATCTTTTTCCGATAATATAAGCCAACCGGCTTGATATGTGCCGGAAACATTTACCATGAATTCTGCCGTGTATTTCATACCCGTGCTGTTATCTTCCACGCGGAAATAACAACGCCGGTTTCCGACAAATTCTTTGAAACTTTCGATATGGAGTTCGGGAGAGGTACTATCTATAACCACACCGTTGACAATCCATTCGTAACTTAAACTTACATTGACGCTATCGAGAGAGAAAGATAATTCGGGAGTTATGTTCAAGGGATCTCCATAGTTAATACTGTTGCTCCATGCGATATTATCTATCGTGATTTTGTT
Source organism: uncultured Butyricimonas sp. (assembly GCF_959596855.1). Classification (NCBI taxonomy): domain Bacteria; kingdom Pseudomonadati; phylum Bacteroidota; class Bacteroidia; order Bacteroidales; family Odoribacteraceae; genus Butyricimonas; species uncultured Butyricimonas sp. The sequence continues at coordinate 100,360 of NZ_CAUFYA010000003.1, read as the reverse complement.
CAGTTCTGAATAGCTATAATTACCTTTATCATCCATACATCCTAAAATCAGGACAGACAATGATAAAATCCAAATATATATCTTTTTCATAGTCTTATTTTTATTTATCCAATTACAGTTACAGTCATCGGTCGACCGTCTTCATCTAAAACGGGACCTATTTCAGGGTCTTCCGCGCACTTTTGCAGGTAGTATTTGAATTGTAGTGCCAATGCCCGTTTTTCGGGCGATTCAAGATTAGACCAATCAGAAACTTTCGTGACGCTCATGAGTGTTTCGTACTTGAGATCAGAATACTTGCCGAGATAAACTTTTTCAATGTCAGAATCCCACCATTCGGGACGAGAGGGAATGGCTGTAAAAATAATTACGGCTTTCCGGTATAGTTTCGGTCCCGGGGTATAAGCGTCGGATGCATCCAGATTCACGACGAGCTTAAATCTTTTGTCATCCAGTTTGGGCGTGTAATTCAAGAATAGTTGTGTGGAATCTTTCTGGTGTCCGGCGTGGAATACGGCATCTGTCGGGAGGTCGTAATCTTCTTCTGCCGCGGTTGACAAATCTTTATCCACGGAGAATTTGACAGGTACATCCTTTGTAAAGATATCCCCTCCGGATTCGAGTTTTAACCACACGGGTACTTTATCCTGCCCGGGATAGAAAAAGAATGACATTTCAATACTATCCGAGGTGTAGCTGTTGCGGAAATAGATGTAATGCCCGCCTTCATAATAGGGTGATTCTTCTTCTGTACAACTGCATATCGTGAACAGACAAATGAGTATTACAAGATATTTTTTCATAATCGGTAATTTTATGAATTAGATATTTTCACTGGCGGGAACGGGTAATACGAACTTGGCGGTGATTGCCGGGTTTGTCTTGCCATCCCAAATAGGAAGATTATAATATTTATACAGGAAGAAAAGTTGTCCTTCGCTCATTAACTCTCGTCTTGCGTCTAAAAGCATCGTTTCGATAAATTGACTTTCGGATAATTCAGGAAGAGGTTTTCCGTTACCGCGTTCTTCTCGCAATTCGGCCAGTAATGCTTTTGCTTCATCCACTTTTTTGTGTTGCAAAAAATATTCGCAAGCGATATAATACATTTCGGCTTTTCTTATGACGGGAATGAGCGGACCGTTATCTCTTTCTTTAGAAGGGTCTTCATAACCTACATATTTGGCTGAAATCCGGGTACCTTTGGCTATTTCCGTTGTCATTTTTGAATAGCGGCGGTCGGTAGTTTCGCCTTCGAATAAATCTTCTACATTCCGGATTTTCAGATAACCGTTTTCACCTGTCCATGGTTTAAATATCTCGGTAACATTTTTGTTGAAAAAAGCCAGAATGATATCTTCCCTACTTTTGGAGTTTCCGTCATAACTTGAACTATATGACGGATATTCCAATCCTTCGAAATCTAGTAAGTATTTCGCTTCTTCATACGCCTTGTCAATTTGTCCGGAGTACATGTAGACTCTTGCCAGTAACGCGGTTACGTTCATGTAATTCATGCGTGTCCCGCGATAACTCCAGAAAATACCTCTTTCTTGGAAATAATTTGCTTTCCCTACTCTATAAAAAGCGTCTTGTATAGCTTTTATATTATCCGGCAGTGTGTCGAATTTAGCCGTCAAGTCTTGGGCTTTTTCCAAATCTTCAATAACTAATTTTAAAAAGTCATCTACCGAAAGTTTAGGACTCCGAATTTCGGGGTACGAGGTGCAGTAGGGAATATATGTTCCGGAAGCTCCTGCCTTGGGCGCCGGGGCAAACAATCTGAGCAGGTCGAAGTGCATAAATCCGCGTAAGGCTAGAGCCTCTCCCAAGATCATATTCTTTTCTTCTTCTTTATACTCGAAGATAGATGGGCTTGCGTGTTCTATGTTTGTGATTACGTTGTTGCAATTCGCTATGCAGTTGTACATGGATTCCCATATTATAGTAATAACGGGTTTGACGGCACTATGTTCAAATGCGTAATTTTGGGCTTGAACCAGTTCACCACCGTTTAATGTTATTGCTTTTGGATCGTATAGTTGTCCGAGGCAATCCATGAATCCCCACGTCATATTTTTACCGTAAAGATCTTCTGTTGAAAGATTCTGGTATATGCCTAGTAAAGCACTTCTGAAACCGTTCCCGTTTTCAAACAATTGACTCTCTTTAATCTGGTCTGAAGCCGATACATCCAGCCAGTTGTCGCAACCGGAGAATCCTATTAGGCAAAGGGCGATATATATTATTTTTTTCATGGTCATGTATTTTATTAGATTAAAGTCCGATTTTTAATGAGAATCCCATGTTATAAGCGAAAGGATAAGAAAGTCCTCTCTCCTGCTTTATTGAAGAAACATGCATCAAATCATTCATGTTGAATTCAACACGTAACGTTTTTAAACGGGCTTTTTTCATCCATGCATGCTCGCTGAAATCGTATCCTAGTGTGAGTGAAGTCAGTTCCAGCCAATTATCGTCCTGCACGAAGCGGGAAACCGGTCTTGTTGTTTCACTGTAATCTTTGATGCTTTTGTATTTTGCGATATCCCCGATTTCATGCCAACGGTCATACAATACGCGTTTATCCGCGTTATAATATTGCAGGTTGACATTCTCAACTTTTGAAACCAACGTGGAGTTGTAGCTTTGTGCCCCGAATTGGAATTTGAATGAAGTGAATAAGGTAAAACCTTTATAACGTAAATTTAAACCGAAATTACCTTCCGCATCGGGTTCCGTATCTCCCAGTACGATTTGGTTTTCTGCCGTGTAGTCGTAAGTGATGCTACCGTCTCTGTTCAATAGCATATCCTTTCCGTTTGTCGGATCGATTCCAAGAGATCGCATTCCCCAGATAGCTGTCAGTGATTGACCTTCTTCGTATTTTAACAAGGGTTTCATCAATTCTTCGTCCGGGGTAGAATAATAATCGTCATAGTGTGAGTTCACCTTGTCGTTGTATTCCTGCAATGCGTTTGATATCTTTTTCAATTTACCTTTGTTGTGCGAAAGATTTAAAAACACGGAGGCAGCCCAATCTTTCGTTCTGACAAAATCACTTCTTACATCAATTTCAAATCCTTTGTTTTCAAGCTTTCCGAGATTTTCTTTGTAAGAATTGAAACCGGCAGAAGAAGGAATAGTAACATCATTTACCATATCTACCGTCTGTTTGTTATACCACGATGCTTTCGCGTAGAAAAGTCCGTCAAATAGCTCAAATTCGATACCAAGGTCTAAAGAATTTGTTTTTTGCCACACCAGATTTTGGTTTCCTAAAGCGATGAGGGAAACTCCGTACCCGGAACTGTACCAATTGTCAAGATTGGCTAGATAACGGGTAGATGCCTCGTAAGGAGCAAAATTAGCAGTACCTAATTGCCCGTAATTACTTCGGATTTTTAATAGGGTGAGGACTTTGTTCCCTTTTAAAAAATCGTAATTATGAATGTTTATGGCTGCACCACCGGAATAGAAAGAACCCCATCTTTTCTTGTCTCCGAATTCCGAGGAACCATCCAGACGATACGTCAAGTCAAGAGCGTATATGTTATTGTAGTCATAGTTTACAGAAGCGAGGAAACCGATATTCCGGGTTGCGTTGTCCGCGAAAGTGGGCTTCTGATAGATTTCTTTTGCATAGGCCGGAGATACCAGATCGCTGGAAGGGAATCCCCTGTATTCGCTTCTTTCCGAATCTGTTTCTTGAGCTCTGGCGTTATAAGTTAATGTAGCGTTTATATTGTGTTTATGTAATTGACGGTTGTAAATTAACATGACGGATAGATCCCAACTTAAGAAATTCCCTCTGGATCTTGTTAATGAACCTCTTAATAAATTGTACGGGTCACTTGAATTTTGGGATTTTTGAGACAGGGGATCCACGAAAACGTCAGATTTTGTCCATTGTTTGGTTACGCCGAAAGTACCTTTTATTTGTAGTCCGTCAATAATATACCAGTTGATACCTACATTATCTTGTAATTCATTATAGGACGATCTGTCATAGTTGCCAAGAGTGGCCTCGTATAGAGGATTGGTTTTATCAAAATCTCCCCATTTGAGTGTTTTACTATAATTGCCGTAGGAATCTTTCATTTCGTTATAGGGTAACTGTCTCGTGTAATCTGCAAAGTTCCCGTAAGGAGATTCTTTGGATTTGTTGGATTTGTAGGCTATATAGTTTTTAATCTGTAGATCCTTATATCTATAATCCAAGGTTAGTCCGGCTCCCATATTATCCCGGAAAGATCCTTTCATAACTCCGTCATTGTTGTTGTAGGAAAGATCCAGCCCGAAACGAATACTTTCCACACCACCTTGAATGTATATGCTGTGTTTGTGGCTGAAGGAGTTACGGAGAGGTTGACCGATCCAGTAGGTGTCAACTCCCCGGGCAACGTCTTCCAGTTTCTGGTAATACGTGTTTTGTGCCGAAAGTTCGTCATAGTATCCGGCAAGCCGTTCTGCTTCCAGTTTTTCTGCCGCATTCATAAGATTATAGTCGGACAGGTCGGGAATGGCGAGGGTGCCGACCATGGAATAATCTACACGGATCTCACCCGGCTTGGGGGCTACCGTTGTGATTACAATCACTCCGTTGGCAGCGCGGGAACCGTACATGGCGGTTGCGGCAGCGTCTTTGAGGATCGTGATACTTTCAATTCTTTCCGGGTCCATGTCGTACACTTTCTCTGCCGTTACTTCGAAGCCGTCCATGATGAAAGTAGGAGTGTTCGGGTTATTTTCCAACGCTTGTTTATCCAGTGCTTTTGTCCCGATACTGGAACGTCCGCGAATGTAAAACTCGGGAACTTTGTTCGGGTTGGAACCCCATTCATTGTTTTTGATGATTCGTAATGAAGGATCGTAGGTAGACAGTGCGGCGATAACGTTTCGTTTGGACACTTTCAAGATATCTTCTTTCTTCAATTGTACGGCACTTCCCGTGAAACTTGATTTTTTGATGTTGGAATATCCCGTAACAATAACTTCGTCCAAACTTTCCTCTTTTTCTTTCAAAACAATTCTGAAGGTTGTCTTGTTACCGGCTTGGACCTCTTGAGTTTCCATGCCGACATAGGTGAAAACGAGCGTAAGATCTTTCAAGTTGGCGGGAATGGTCATTTTGAACAGACCTTTTGCATCGGTACTCGTTCCGATAGTAGTTCCTTTGATCATGACGGTAACACCCGGGATGGAGTCGCCCTTGACGTCTACAACGACACCTTTTATCTCTTTCGCTTTCTCCTCTTCTTTGGTGCGGTTGGTCAACACGAACACGTTATCCACGATCTTGTATGTCAGGCTTGTACCTTCCAGACATTTATTCAAAACCTCTTCCAGTGTTTTGTCTGTCATTTCCAAGTCAAACTTTTTATCCGACCTGACTTGTTCGTGATTGTAGAGAATCTCGCATCCGACCACGTTTGTCAGATATTCCAGCGCGTGGAGTAACGTTACGTTTTTCAGGTTGACCGTCACTACTTTGTGCTGTTGTCCGTACAGGTTTTCCCCGGAGATGGACAAGGTAACGAAAAGTTGCAGGCAAAGAATTAGCAGCCCCTTGCATAGCAACTGTTTTAGATGACACTCTTTTTCCATGTTTGCTATTGTTATGTTTGTAATTAAATTAGATAGGGACGAGAGACTGTTTTTCGAGTCCCTCGTCCTGTTATTTGTCAATTCTTTTTGAGAGCTTGGTTGATTTGATGCAGTAGTAAAGCGTAATGATTACGGGTTTCGGTATTACCCGTGTTTTTGGCTTTTTCCAATTGTTGTTTGGTCTTCATCAAAACATTGTAATACACGTGCGCGATACTTGGAAAGTCCGCTTTTACCCGTCTTTGGAATCCAACGCCTTGCACCGGTTTCGGGCTGTCGGCAGATAATTTTGCTTGTTCCGGGACATAACCGTAGAGTTGGAACATCTTTTGATCCAGCCATTGATCCAGCGTCAAGTTATTCGTGATATTCATACTGCCTCTTGCCTTGCCTTTTCCGGCATCCAGTTTGGATTCTTTGATTAGGCTCTTCACGAAAGTCAATTGTGCTTCCCGTTCCCGGCTTTTCAGCGTGACACCTTTTTGTGTGGGTTTCCAAATGTAATCGTATATATCCTGCAAGTACTCCTCTTCCGTGTATGGATCTTCTGATTTCGAGATGCATAGCCCTAAGCCGGAAGCGTTGCTGATAAGATTGCTGATCAGTGTTTGCTGGAAAAGCACTCCGGGATTACCGATAATCGGGATATTTTTGAGCATTTCTTTGTTATCCAGCCACGACATATCTTCCTGTAATTGCAACAGAAATTGTAAAGCCCGCTTTTGTTCTGCTTTCGGTACGGACTGGTAAGTCGGTCGCGGATCGCCCTCGTATTTCTCGTTCAGGTAGATACCACCGATGATAGGAGTGACGTGTCCCATGTAGGTTCTGAATTGATTCAGAATGGCATAATACATCTGATTTCTGAAAGAGAGGTCAGTGTCCGATGCTGCAACCCATTCGTTCAAGTTTTCCATGACGTATCTTAAATTCTTCAAACCGTAGGTGGCGGACTTGATGGCATCGTCACCCAAGTCTTCTTCCAAGGCACTCGGATCATACCGGGACATGATTTGCTGTTTCCCGTACCTGTAAATAGGATCTCCGGCTTTTTCACTGATCCATCTGTCCAGCGTCGGAACTTCCTCTTCTGCGGTTTTCGCCTCGGGGATAGGCTTGTAAATCCATTTTATGGCGTAGTAATCATATTGTCCGATGATAGGCGGTGTGAGTTTTACCCCTTTTTCCAAGTCCCCCGGTTGTGCCACGTAATTGAAGCGGGCATAATCCATGATGGAAGGAGTCGTGCCGTATTTCTGCGTGAAGGTGGCGGAACGCAAAGAGTCCGTGGGGAAGGCATTAGAGGATGCCATATTGTGCATCAACCCGAAACAGTGTCCCACTTCATGACGTGCGACGTAGCGGATGGCGTCACCCATGACCTCTTCCGGCAAGGTGATCTGCCTTACGCTCGGGTCTACGGCTGCCGTTTGCAACATTCTCCACGTGTAAAGAAGACTCACGAGATTGTGATAGATGTACACGGAAGCGTTCAGAATCTCCCCGCTTCTCGGGTCTACCCAAGAGGGACCCATGGCGTTTTCCACGGGAATGGGAGCATAACGGATACAGGTGTATTTAATATTGTTCGGGTCAAATTCGGGATCGTCAACGGGGAACATTTTGGTTTGTACGACATTCTTTAATCCGATTTCTTCGAAAGCACGGTTCCAGTCTTCCACTCCCATGCGGATGTATTTCATCCACATTTGCGGGAAATTCGGGTCGATGTAGAAGATAATCGGTTGTTTTACATCTACAAGCTCTCCTCTCTTGTAGGCTTCCATGTCCTTGGGTTCAACTCTCCAGCGGTGGGCGTAGTAAACGACGTCCGAACCATTGTCGTCATTCGTGAATTTCATTTTCCCCGTGTAGAAAACCCCGATGCGCGGGTCTAGAATCCGGGGTTGCATCGGTTTCTCCGGCAATAGGATTAAGGAGCGTTTCACGAGGGCGGAGAACGGTTTGTCCGTTTGGTACTCGAACATGCCGAGGGCTCTCATGGTTACCCCGAAGGAAAGGTGACTGCTGATTGATACGTTGTCTTCAAAAGCCATGATATCGCCGATAAACGAACGGTCTTTTTTGAAGTTCGTGATACGCTGAATCCAACCGCCGTAGGTACTTGCGCTGTACGGGTCGAAAGGATCGATCTCGTATAAATCACTTACGAGGAAGTCTGTCACGTCGAACACGACCGCCGATTTATCATTATTCCAGCATTTGACCGGGAACATTTTCGCGATAGCACCGATATTTCCTTTGTCGATGGCTTCTTGAATGTTTTTGTCCTTGGCGTTGGTGACCGAAGCGTTGTAAACATAGCGCATTTGTACGTTCGTGTCTATTTTGGTGAAGTAGATATGTAGGGGTCTGTGCGGCTTCTGTCCCACCAGTGCTTCCGTGTTGTCGCTAATCTCCTCGACGGTCGAACCGAGTAACATTTCCTTCCCGAATAACGAGAACGGAAATTCAAAATAGACCTTGCCGTCGATTTTGTGTAACGTGATCAAGCCCTTTACCGTCTTGCACGCGGGTGTATTGAACAGTTTGTCGTATTCGCTTTGCTTCTTCTGTTCTGTTTTATTCTCTTTCTTCTTTCTCGTTGCGGCTTGCGTACCGAGTGTCGGTATCAAGAAGCAAATGATGAGAAGAGTCATTATCTTGTTCATATCAATTTTTTTTATCATTACTAAAAAGGTTACAGGCTATTTCATCGCTTTGTCAATCCGACGCAACAATAATTGGTAATGATTTCTGGTTTCCAGCGAGGGATGATTTATGTTCTTTTCCAACAGGTTCTTGGTTTTTAGCAACATCCCGTAATAGATGTGTGACACGGAAGGCGAAGTCGTGTAATTAACGGCTTGCAGGAACCCGAATCCGCTGACCTCTCCGTTGTCGTTAGCTTCTTGAGGAGCGGCATATTCAAGTGCGGCGTGTCCGTAATCCTCGATGCTTTTTTGTTTGATATATTCGGGAACTTCGATCGCTTTGAAGGCGTCTGTAATCCCGATCATGATGCTGCCGCCGGAACCGGAACCGCTACTTTTGCTGATTAACGCGGAAACGAAAGCGTCTTGTAACTTACGATCTGCCACTTGGGTTTTTCCGCCTTTTAGTGTTGTAGCCCACACGAAGTTATAAATCTCGTTCAGGTATTCTTCCGGGGTATAGGGATCTTTATCTGTTTTTGCCACGCAGAGGGGGAGTTTGCTTACCCCGTCCACGATGCGGGAAACTACTTCGGATTGGATGTCCGAACTCGGGGAACCGATAAGCGTGAAATTCTTCAACAAATCTTTATTTTCGATCCAGTCGATATCTCTCACTTGTGCCATCATGAATTGTAATGCCCGTTTTTGTTTCTCTTTCGGCACGGCTTCATAGCTCGGACGAGGATCTCCCTCGTATCTTTCCGTCAGGTAAATACCGCCGATATTGGCATACACGTGATTCAAGTATCTCACGTATTGTTGTACTATCTCGTTGTACAAAGAGAATCTGTGCTTGTAGTCTTTGTCGCTGTCGGTAAACCAGTTATTCAAGTTCGACAGGATGTATTTCAAATTCTTGATACCGTATTCGGACGCAATCATGGCGTCGTCGCCTAAATCTTCGGACAGAGAGCTAGGGTCATAATGTGTCCAGATTTGTTGTTTGCCGTACCTGTACATCGGGTCATCGGCTTTTTCGCGCACCCATTGGTTTAATGTTGTCGTTTCCTCTTCGGGAGAGTTGGCGTCTAAAAGCGGAGAATAACTCCATTTGATGAGGAAATAATCGTATTCTCCCAGAATCGGCGGGGTTAATTTCACGCCTCTTTCTTTATCGCCGGGTTGTGCGACATAATTGAAACGGGCGTAGTCCATGATGGATGCCGTGGTACCGTACCTTTGTGTAAATTCGGGATCTCTCAGTTTTTCGACCGGAATGGAAGCCGAGGCTGCCATGTTGTGCATGAAACCAAGACAGTGCCCCACTTCATGACGGCTCGCGTATCGAATGGCCTCACCCATAACTTGCTCGGGGAGAATCTTGTAACGTACATCCGGATCAGCCGCGGCGGTATGGATAAAGCGCCAGTTGTACAGTAAGCTGATCAAGTTGTGATAGATATATACCGACGCGTTAATGATTTCTCCTGTTCTGGGGTCTGTCCATGACGGTCCCATCGCGTTAGCCATCCATGTCGGGGCATAACGTACACAGGAATATTTCAAGTTGTCCGGGTCAAATTCCGGATCGTCTTTCGGGAAATCCTTGGCGATGATAGCTTTTTTAAAACCGATTTTTTCAAATGCCAGATTCCAGTCCTCTACTGCCATGTGGATGTATTTTTTCCACATATCCGGGAAATTATCGTCGATGTAGAAAACAATCGGCTTTTTCGGTTCCACGAGTTGTCCTTTTTTGAAGGCGATCTCGTCCGATGGTTCCAGTCTCCAACGGTTGGCGTAAAAAACATTAACAGCCTTGTTGTCGGTGTTCGTGTATTGGATTTTAATGGTCGGGAATATTCCTACTCGCGGATCCGCGATACGGGGTCTCGCTGGGATTTCCGGCAAGAGTACGATACTCCGGGTTGCTACTACCGTAAGCGGTTTTTTGTATTCGTAATAGTTCTGTCCTCCGCGGATATCACACTCGTAAGAGAGGTGGCTCCTCACGAGAACATTATCCTCGAATGCCTTGATTTCCCCGAGGAAAGATTTGTCTTGCTGGAAGCGGCTGCTTCTGACCAGATATCCCCCGTAAGTATTGGCACCGTAATCATCGATCGGTTCGAGGTCTTTGTTATCACCCACGAACAATTTGGTGATATCGAAGACCACCGCCGTGCTGTCCGGGTTGTAGGCCTCAACCTTGTAAACCCCGATAATAGCCCCGATGTTGGCTTTCTCGATGGCATTGGCAATGTTTTTATCTTCAGAGCGTGTGATCGAGTAATTGAAAATTTGCCTTAATTGAATCGTGGAATCGATCATGGTAAATTGTATGTGCAACGGCTCTTTGGGTTTTTGTCCCACGATGGCATCCCCGTTATCACTGATTTCCGTTACGGTCGATCCCAGTAACATGTCTTTTCCCAAAAGTTGAAGGGGAAGTTCAAAATACAATTTATTATCGACCCGATGTAAATTGATGAGTCCTTTTGCTTGTGTGTGGTCTTTTTTAAAGAGCTTGTCGTAAGCACTTTCTTTTTTGACAGGAGTTTTTGCCGTTTCTTTCTTTTTCTTTCTGGCAGAAGCCTCTGTTTCAGTTAAGAACGCTACTGTGAAAAAACAGAGCAATAATAACAATTTGTACTTCATGGTAATTTTTTTAAGTTTTTACATACGTGTGATTTATGCACACAACACCCGAATTGATTCGTGTTTCGAATCAATAAATAATTAATAATAAGCTATTTAATTTGTATTATTATATCCTCATAATAGTCACTGTTCGATCTTTTACCTCAAATTTTACATCAGTGGTCAGTTCCAACACGCGGAATGCTTTTGTGATATCGGCATATTTGGGAATGAAACCCGTGAAGTGGTAATCTTTAATGGTTTGATTCGTGTAGAACAGGTTCACATCATACCACCTTGCCAATTTCATCATGACGACTTCCAGCCGTTCGTTGGAGAAATAAAATTTATCATTTTTCCACGATATGGCGTTTCTGGCGTTTGTTTTTTTGATGCTGATGTCGTCCCCGCTTATTTCGAGGGCTTCGTCGGGTTTCAGTTTATAGTTTTTGTTTGCTTTTTTAACTTGTACACTACCTTCCAGCAACACGACCCGCGACACGTCATCATCCTTGTAGTTGGATATATTGAAACTTGTACCGAGTACCTGTACGGCAAAATCTTTTCCTTCCACGATAAACGGGTGTCGCTCATCCCGACTGACTTCAAAATAGGCTTCTCCCTCGAGATACACCCGGCGTTCGGATCGCGTGAAAGTAACCGGATACCTGAGTTTGGAATCGGAATTTAGATGTACTTTCGTCCCGTCCGCCAGCATGACGCTGTATTCTCCCCCTCTGCCGATAACCAAGGTATGGATATTATCAGTTTGGGCGGTTGTATTCTCGGGTGTTCCGGTTTGGTAATATAACGTGGCAGAATCATTCCGGTATTTTGTCCCGGAATTATCCGTTAATTCAAGTTGGCAGTTCTTGTGCAATTGTATCTCTTCCCGGTTCGACACGATGAGGGTGGCTTTGCCCACTCCCGGTTGAATCGGTTTCATGGCAACTACATCTTTTGGCTTTATTTCCGCGCGGCTTTCTATCCGGTAAATAAAATAGGTACCGAGAAGAAGGAGAATGGTTGCCGCGTACCCGAAATAGCGGGATACGCGTCTTCGGGGAAAGGAAGTCACGTGTTTCCATGCCTTGTCCGTGTCAATCGTTTGTTTCAATCGATATTGTTCCAGTATATAGTTTTCGTTTTGTATACGAACGTATAATTCTTGGTTTTTATTCGATTGTTTCAACCAATTGGCGAGAAAGAGTTTTTCTTCTTCCGTGATTTCCTGCCTCATCTGTTTCAAGATCAGTTCGGAAATTTTCTGTATGTCGGATTCTTTTCTCATTTTATGGCGTCTTTTATCCTTAAGACAAAAGAATTGAACCCGCGGGTGACAGAGGGTATTATTTTTTCGAAGATTTTTAAAAACAAGGAAAAATAATGACTAATAAGGGGAACAAGTCTTTTAAATTTTCTTTCAAGAATTTGCGTGCTCTCAGGCGTTGGGTTTTCACCGTGTTTTCTGAGATCTGAAGGGTTTCGGCAACTTTACAAACCTCCATACCGTCGATGTAGCTTAGTTTGAAGACCTTCCGGCATTCTTCCGGAAGTTTCTCGATGGTACTGAATATTTCTTCCATAATCTCGCTTTCGATTCGCTGAAGCAGGTAACTGTTTTCTTCATAGACTTCTTGCTCGAAGTCTTTCATTTTTTCAGTGATATATGCTTGATGCTTCAAGTGATTAATACAAGCGTTATGTACCGAACTGTAAAGGTAGGCTTTGAGTGAGTTTATTTTGTTTATTTTCACCTTTTTGTGTAACAAGGTAATGAAAACATTTTGAACGATATCCTCGGCCTCGTCAAAATTATTCAAGATGCGGTTGGCAAAAAGACATAACGCGGGATAAAACGTGGTAAACAGTTGTTTGCTACGTTCATCTGTCGAGAATAAATGCATGTTAGTCTCTTCCTCCATCTCTTTTTGTCTTTTTAATCTTCATTGTTCACATACCATCCCTACATTTGAGACAAATAATATTCACCCGCGGGTGACAACGGTTAAATATTTTTTTCAAAATCGCCTGTCAGAGTCTTGCCTTATAAATTGAAACAATCATTCGGGGCAAAGTTAGAATATTTTGGGATATATCTCTATTTTTGTGTTTTCAAACGGACAGCATGAGCAATTGGTTACAGAAATACGGGCGGCATTACTCGGAAACGGTTAAGATAGGCGTGCCTATCGTGTTGGGACAGCTAGGGGTTGTCGTGGTCGGGTTGGTGGATAATATTATGGTGGGACATTTCAGTACGGCTGATCTGGCGGCTTCCTCGTTCGTGAATAGCGTGTTCAATATCCCGATTCTTTTCGGCTTGGGTTTCTCATACGGGTTGACTCCTTTGATCGGGCAATTTTTCGGTCGGGGGAATAAGTTCCGGGTAGGCGGTCTTTTGCGCAACAGTCTGTTGGCTAATTTGATGATCGGGGTGTTGCTCTCGTTGATCATGGGAGTGGTTTTCTTGAATGTCCATCGCATGGGACAGCCGGAAGAGTTACTGCCGCTCATTCGGCCTTATTTCCTGTTACAGTTAGCCTCGTTGGTTTTCGTGATGATGTTCAACAGTTTCAAGCAATTTGCCGACGGCATCACGGACACGAAGACTTCCATGTGGATCATGCTCTCCGCCAACGTGCTGAATATTATCGGGAACACGATTCTGATTTACGGGACTTTCGGGCTTCCGGCACTTGGCTTAACGGGAGCGGGAATATCCACGCTGGCATCCCGGGTATTCATGTTTGTCGCGTTCGCCGTCTTGTTTTTCCGGCGTTTGTCCTATCGTCGTTATTTGGTGGGGTATCGTCGGACAGCGTATAATTCGGGAGACTTGCGGGTGCTGAATCGTATGGGAATCATGGTCGGTTTGCAAATGGGGATGGAAACCGCGTTATTCAGCATCAGCGGGGTAATGATCGGTTGGCTGGGCACGGTCGCTTTGGCGGCGCATCAGGTGGTAGCCTCTATATCCACCCTTGGATTTATGGTGTATTATGGTGTCGGGTCCGCGGTTTCGATACGGGTAAGTAACTTTTACGGTAGGGGAGATATCGCGAGCGTGAAACGGGCAACCATGGCGGGAGTCCACTTGTTAGCTTTGTTGGCTTTGACCGTTTCCATATTCTTCCTGTCGGTACGGGGACATATCGGACTGGTATATACTTCATCGGGAGAGGTGGTAGACTTGGTTGCCGTGTTGATGGTGATCCTCGTTTTTTACCAATTCGGCGACAGTCTGCAAATTATCTTTGCCAATGCCCTGCGAGGCGTTTCGGATGTGACTTCTATGGCTGTCATTTCCTTTATCGGCTACTTCGTGGTCGCTTTGCCCGTTTCTTACATTTGCGGCTTCGTTCTGGATTGGGGTATTGAAGGGGTTTGGACGGGTTATCCTCTCGGGCTCACCCTGACCGGCATTATGCTCTGTTGTCGTTTTTATTACTTTATCAGGAAGAAAAATTTGAAACCTTTTTCCCCAACCTCTCCCTGATTTCCTTGTACCCTTTCTGTTTATCCGAGAAATGTACCGTGTTAATGCCGAGAGCCTGTGCGGCTTTGACATTCGCGGCAAGATCATCTATGAATAGTGATTCTTCCGGTTTCAAGTGATATCGTTTCAATATCAACTCGTAAATCTCCCTGTCCGGTTTAACCATGTGTTCTATCGCCGAGATAATCTGCCCGTCGAAATAGTTGAACACTTCCCGCGTCTTGAGATACTCGTAAAAGTCGAGCGACATATTGGATAGACAATACAGTTTGTAGCCTTGCGCGGACAATAGCCTGATTAACGCTTCTGTTTCGGGAATCGGTACCAGCGAGCGTTTCACGTGTTCCACGAAAGCATCACATTCTTTGGCGGATATTCCGGTGAGCACGGATACTTTGTTCACGAGTTCTTCTCGCCCGAGAATTCCTTTGTCGAATTGAGTCCAATAGTCTTTGAAGAATCCCTTGTTTTTGATGTTCATGATCAACATCGGATTCCCTTTAAATGAGTCGATTACTCGTTCACCGTTCCATTCGACTACCACTCCTCCTAAATCAAAAATAATGTTTTTCATAATCGGCTTATATTTTATTTTACTTTAGAAATCAACAATTATGCCAACAGAGGGAAGTAATGTCCCCGTGTCATTTTTTATATATCGCATCAGGTAGTGCCCCGGACGATCGGGGTCTACCCGGTAGCTTCCGTTCGCGTCCTCTTCCGGGACAAGGAGATCGGGGCTTTTCGTCTTGTGGTTGTATATATTTTGTATGTCGGCATACAAGATAAGCGACCATTTCTTGAAATAGAAGCTCCGGTCAACCCGAATATCCAGTTGATGGAACGAGGATGCCCGTTCGCTATTAAAACGAGAGTAATCGAGATAAGGTTGCTTCTTGGCATCCCACGCTACGATCAGTGAACTCGTTTCTCGGTCGTAGGGAGTGAAGGGAGCCCCATTTGTGTACCTCCATTTCATGCCGACATCCCAAAGCCCCAGTTTGCGGGTGGCGGTGAGCGAAAAGATATGACGGTTGTCCCAGCTACTGGGGATATACTTGGATGTCGGGCGCAAGTTGTGATCCATCTGTTTGAATTCCGAGTAAAAATAGGTATAGGCGGCAGAAGCCACGATGCCGAAAAATTCTTGTGTGCGTATCATGAGCTCCACCCCGTATGCCCGTCCCTCGCCGAGCGACTTCACGGGTTCGTCACCCACGGCAACGTAATCCGTCCCCTTGTTGGCAAGCACGATGCTGTCGGCGAGCGACACGGGATACTTGTCGTAGGTCTTGTAGAAACCTTCCAGCGTGATCTGTGTCCGGGTGCCGGGACGGTACTCTATTCCCGCCGCGTATTGGTTCGTGGCGATATATTTCACCCCGTTCCGTTTATTGACGAACTCCCCGTTTTCGTCCGCGTACCCCATGGTCGTGTAGGAAGGCAATTGATAGTAACGCCCCGTACTCGCGTTGACGAACCATTCCGGCGTGAGCGAGTAGGACAGGGAGAGGCGGGGGGAGAACTGTTTCAACGGGTTGCTCATGCCCGACGTGTAACTGTTCCCGTCTACCCGTGCCCCGAACGACAAGGAAAGGCGTTCGAGGAAAAAACTTTTACTGGCTTGCCCGAACAGCGACCATTTGAAAAACTCGAAATTCCGGTCGTAGCGGATGTTTTGTAACTCTCCTCGCGTGTAGAGTTCCCTTTGTGTCTTGTTCTTGTAGGTGGCGTACTCGATGCCTGCCCCGAAATTCAGTTTCACGTTTTGCCTCGTCAGGCGATTGTGCTCGAAGCGGAATTTATTTTCCGTTTCTCCCGAGGTATAGTCCACCAGTTTCGGTTGACTCTTGTCGTTCCGGCTGTACTTCTCGATCTCGTTTTGCAACGTGCTCCGGCTGAGCACGAAAAGATGATTCCAATGCTTCCCGTAATACTTGTACGTGGCACCCAGCGTGTAACTCCATTGCACGCTTTCCGGCAAATAATCGAGCAGGTATTTCTGGTCATCGTCGGGATCTTTCATGTTTTTATTCAAATTATTCACGTCGTAAGCCCCGATACCCAGAATCGTCAATTCGCTTTTTGGGGAAAGATTCGTTGTCGTCTTGAACTGTACGTCATTGTACACCGGGAGAAAAGGCAACCCGATCATGTCGAACAGGAACTTGAGATAACTCCTTCGCGCAGACATGATAAAGGTCGTTTTCGGGGCGAGCGGACCGTCGAGCGATACCCCGAAATCGGTAGCCCCCAGAGTTCCCCGTACTTTTATTTTATCCGGATTCCCGGATATTTGTTTGAAGTCGAGTAACGAACTCATCAAGTTTCCCCGGTCTGCCGGAAAGGCACCGGAATAAAAGCTCACCTCTTTCACGAAATCAATATTCACGATACTGACCACGCCACCGGAAGCCCCTTGCGTGGCGAAGTGGTTCAAGTTCGGTAATTCCACGTCGTCCAAGTAGAAACGATTCTCGCTCGGACCACCGCCCCGCACGATAAAGTCATTGCGGAAAGCCGGGGATGAAAGCACGCCGGGCATGGATTGCAGCACTTTCGATATATCCCGGTTCCCGCCGGGGTTCTTCTCGATCTCGGCAATCCCGATGCGCTGCAAAGACATCGGGCTCACCGCCGTTTTGCGGAAGAGATCGGCTTTCACTGTCACTTGTTCAAGGCTCACCGAACTCTCCTCCAGCTCCACGTTCACCGTGCGCTCGGAAGCCGTGTTAACCATAAATTCTTCCGATAGCTTCGTGTTATACCCGACACTGCTCACTTCCAGTCGATTGAATCCTAACGGCACATTTTCTATCCGGAAATACCCGTTCTCGTCGGCCGCCGTCCCTATGGTCGTTTTCCAGATCACCACGTTGGCAAAAGGAACCGGTTCATTATTTTTACTGTCAAATATGCGCCCCTTCACGATTCCCTTTTGCTGCGCGTGCGCCATCACGGGGACAAGAAATAATAGGGCAAGAATAAATCGAATAACTGCTTTCATCTGTTTAAATATCGTTATCGCGAATGTAGTTAAAATACATCGACTTATACTATATCTTGCCCCGTTTTCATCGAAAAACCGAATCCTGCCGTATACCGGGCTGAAAAATATTATGACATTTTTTCGTAAAAAAAACGTCATAATATTTGGAGTTTGACAGAAAAGCACTACTTTTGTCCCCGTCTTCAAGCCCAGGTGGCGGAATTGGTAGACGCGCTGGACTCAAAATCCAGTGTCCCTTAAAGACGTGCGGGTTCGATTCCCGCCCTGGGTACAAAAAAATCGAAAGAAAACCCTCTGAATCGAATGATTGAGAGGGTTTTTCTTTTGTGGGAAACTTGAAAAAAATGTATTAACGGTATTCGGAAGGGAGTATGGCAATTGGTATAAAAAAAGAGGTTCGTGATTTGACAGCCGGCAATATATCTCTTGGATTATTATGGTTTGCCGTCCCCATGATACTGGGCAATCTATTACAACAATTATATAATATCGCGGATACCCTGATCGTGGGGCAATTCCTCGGGGCAAACGCTTTGGCGGCGGTGGGTTCCGCGTACGCCTTGATGATCTTCTTGACTTCGGTACTTTTAGGGTTGTGCATGGGAAGCGGGGTAGTCTTTTCGCTTCAGTACGGTTCGGGAAATAAGGAAGCGATGAAACGTAGTGCTTTTGTTGCCTTGGTATTGATAGGGGCTGTCACTTTGTTGTTGAATATTATCGCTTTTGTTTGGATTGATCCTATCATGAGATTGTTGCAGGTGCCGGAAGACGTGTACCCGTTGATGCGGGAATATCTGTGGATTATCTTTTGGGGGATAGGTTTCACTTTTATTTATA
Organism: uncultured Butyricimonas sp.; assembly: GCF_959596855.1. Classification (NCBI taxonomy): domain Bacteria; kingdom Pseudomonadati; phylum Bacteroidota; class Bacteroidia; order Bacteroidales; family Odoribacteraceae; genus Butyricimonas; species uncultured Butyricimonas sp. The sequence goes on along the minus strand of NZ_CAUFYA010000003.1, from coordinate 82,110 downwards.
ATTATTATGCTTGCCTGTTGCGTGCCATCGGTAACTCGGTTGTGCCGTTATGGTTCTTGGCTGTCGCTGTTGTGTTGAATATTGTTCTTGACTTGTTGTTTATTCTTTTGTTTGGCTGGGGTGTTCGCGGTGCGGCATGGGCTACCGTCGTCGCTCAAGCCGTGTCGGGAGTCGGGCTCTGTCTTTACGCGATAAAGAAATTCCCGGAATTTCGAATCCGCCGTCAGGATATGCGGATGAAATGGGCGACAGTAAAGGAGATTGCCGTTTATTCCTCGTTGACCTGCGTGCAGCAATCCGTGATGAATTTCGGTATTCTGATGGTGCAAGGTTTAATCAATAGTTTCGGGATCGCTGTCATGGCGGCATTCGCTGCGGCGGTGAAAATTGATTCGTTCGCGTATATGCCCGTTCAGGATTTTGGTAATGCTTTTTCAACTTTCATCGCTCAAAACTTTGGAGCCGGGAAGACGAAGCGTATCCGGGAGGGAATCCGTGTGGCGGTCATTTCGACAATGTTGTTTTGTCTTTTTATTTCCTTGCTCGTGTTCATTTTCGCCCGTCCTCTGATGCTTATTTTTGTCCCGGCGACAGAGTCCGAGATTATCGCGATCGGGGTTCAATACCTGCGTGTCGAGGGGGCTTTCTATTGTGGCATCGGCTGTCTGTTCTTGTTATACGGTTTCTATCGGGGGATAAGAAAGCCGGGAATGTCCGTAGTCTTAACGGTCATTTCGCTGGGAACCCGTGTCGTCTTGGCTTATGTCTTGTCTGCGATTCCGGCAATAGGAGTGGTGGGTATCTGGTGGGCGGTGCCTGTCGGCTGGTTCTTGGCTGATATTGTCGGGATGTGGTACTATCGTAAATGTTTTCACTTGAAATTTCGCGATGTTTCTTTGGAGTGAAAATAGTGAACTTGGAGAAGATTCAATGAAATAAGATATTCTGGATAGTGCTGATGTAGGTTTACTAAAGTTTACGGTAAACTTTTTCAGGACGGGATAACGTGAAGACTCGATGTAAATCAAGAGAGAACACGTGGAGATAAGGGAGTAATAAGGGAACAAAGACGTTTCACCTTCGATACAAAGACGTTTCAAAGACGTTCACGAGCGTCTTTGAACCGGCTTTGTACCGGCTTTGAAGCGGTTTTGTCCCCTATTCTTGACGGGTACACCCCGAAAAATCAGCGGGTTTTGTTTTAAAGAAGATTTTGTGCTCTTGATAAATCTCTTGCGTGTTTCTTAAATAAGTGCAATAATTGTATCCCTATCCCCATTGTGAGCATACGTTCTTTTTTATTTGCCAATAAGTTTTGAGTCCAGTTAAGTAATCCTCCATCACCTATTTCATGTTCTACCCCATTAATAATAATCTTAGCTTTAATTCTAATGCCGTAGTAATAATTATTGTGTGAATCTAATTTGGCAATACGAATATCCAAACCGCTATTTTTATTATAAAATAAGGTATCTGATACCAATTGACTTTTTTCATCATATCCTTTGCAGGGTATAATTTCAAAGAATATATTTTCAAACCCAAAGACTTCTTTGCAGACCTTCTGTGTTATGGCTAAATGTTTATGTAATTCAGTTCTTTCAAATTCAAAACTACCCGTATCCATACCGCACGAAATTAGGCACAAAAGAGGAAAATGAGGTGTAAAATTTGGGTTTGAGAAAACCTGAGTTCTTATAACTCTTGATACATTACCAAAATTATATGTTTTCTCAGACAGTTCATTACTTTTCTTTAATGAAGCATAATGCAAAGCTATTGCATTTGTTGGGTCGGACTGAACTTCCGTGTTTCTTAGTGCTGTAAGAACTTTTTTTTGATTTACTGTTGCCATTACACTACTTGTACCTAATTGAGTAACAGGAGATAACTCAATTAATTCATAGTTGTTATTCGCAATTATTTTACAGCATTCCAATTCTTCCTCTTTAAATTCCAGAAAATCTAATTGTGCAGGTTTAGCCAATTTGTTTTTACTGTATTTACTCAATAAGGAAGATGGTGTTTCTTTTGTGGTACGCCTGTCAAACACCTCCAATAGCAAAGAGTTTAACTCTGAACCACTCAATTTATCGGACAGTATATCAACTATTTCATTTAGATTACACCTGCTAATTATATGTTTTATTGCTTCATCTTTCATATATTCATAATGCTATATATGTATTCATTAAATATTCGTCCTTCTTTTATGACGGACAATTTAACAATTGCCTCTTTCTCAAATCCAATTTTCTCTAATACCCTCATTGATGCGACATTATATTCAAAAATATTTGCATATACTCTATTGATACCTAATTGATTAAAAGCTATTGCAACTAATTGTTTAACTGCTTCTGTTGCATATCCATTTCTCCAATATTGTTCGCCAATCCAGTATCCTATTTCTGCATTAATTCTATAAACATCATTTTGAGGGATTAAACTACAACAACCGACAAACTCATTTTCAGCATAGATACCGAAAACATCTCCTAATGCCCCTTGTTGTAGCTAATTCAATAAAAGCAACGGCATCATCATGAGTGTATGGATGAGGAAATATGTCACGTAAGTTTATAGCAATCTTATAGTTATTTGCTAATTCACATATTATATGAGGTGACACATGTTCAATTTTACGTAATTCTACCATATCAATACATTTATTTTCTCACAAAGATATGCCTATTTGTGAGATGATTAAGTGTAAAAGTGAATCAAAATTCATCGAATTGCATTTTGCACTTAAAATTTGAGCATGATAGCGTATTTTACAAAGAAAGAAATATTTTATTCAGCAACACAATTAGATTATTATTTATATCTTTGTAATAGAGTTATTTGAAGCGATGGAAAAACTCAGTAGACCAAAGTAGTTTGCTCATTTCTATATCGTTACCCATTGTTATACTCTTCTTCTTCAAAAATCTATTATTCAATAGATTACAATCACATTTCTTGTTTCTCTGAACACAACTGTAATAATTGAAAATGCAAAATTGAAAATTATGAGAGAGGTATATGTATTGATTTTTGGACTGTTGCTGTTGGTACAGGCAGGATGTCATGACGTGACGGTCGGGTACTTGGAAACGAGGGATGCCGTGTATCAATCGGACAGTATGATCGTTAAAGCGGAACTTGACCCCGATTGGGACGCGAGGCAGATAGAGTTTCAAATACCGTGGCAAAGCACTTCCATCGAGGGGGTGCAAGGAACCGCACCAATTCACTACTCCATCAAGAGTATAAATAGCGCTCATCCCGAGGTTGCCGATCAATTCACGATGCAAGGAAAAAGCATTATCGAGTTGCCGTGGAATCACACCGTACCACCCGGGCGGTACGTGATTAATATTCGGGTGTCGAACGAAGGATACACTTACGCTCTTGATTCGGTATTCACGGTGGTCGTGAAATAATGTAGGTAAACGGGGGAGTCGAAAGGCTCCCTCTTTCCTTTTATGATTTAAATTATCAAGATGTGAAGGAAAATTTATAACTTTACAGTTAAAATGTTTATAGTGAGATGAATGATAATATGGAAAGAGGTAAAATGAAAGGTTGTTTTGTGCTGATTTTGTTACTTTGTGTGATGAAGCCGGTTTGGGGACATTCGGATCTGATAATGACAAACAAATACGGGAACGTGGAGGTGTGGTATCAATTTGGTTTTAATCGACACGAGGAAAGGTTTAAGGCTCTAATTATCGGTCAGTTGGTAGAGATACTTTCAAGAGAAATGGATTATAGACAGCCGATTATTTTAAGTTTTAAACATAGTTACGTGGACGATATTGTTCCCCGGTATAAACTTCAGTGCAGACGAGGAAGTACGGGTGATACCCTTTTGTTTAACTTGGAGGCGAAAACGTATAACGCGACGAAAACGCTTCAACTGATAGGATATGGAATAAAGAACAAGGAAAGAGTTTTAAGGGAACAACGAGATACTACATTTGAGACTCGTTACTGGGGGCCTCATACTGAAACTTCTTTGGACAGGGCGAAAATAGATAAGGTTCTGAACCGGAAAGTTTCTTTTTTGGTGAATAAGGTGTTAGCGAATAAGATATACAGGCCGAAAGATGATCATGATAAGGTATCAGAGGGATTCATGTATTATTATCAAAATAATAAATATCATATTTTTTATAAGAAATGGGATGGGAGTGGGCGTGTGTTGCTGGAATTGGATAATATATACCAATTCGGGCAGCTTGTCTATCCTGCTTTTGTATTAAGTAGTAGATGTGGGGTGATTTTTGATACGGATTCGACATTTTATGTGTTGACGAGGGATAATATGTCCAAGGAGGAGGATGCTCGTTATTTTATTTCAAAACGACATACGGTGACGGGGGTGAAAGATGTGCATGAACCGTTTCATTTGGTTGAAATCGGGGAGAGGAATGTTATTATCGGTGTACGGCAATTTTTCAAGCCTGAACGAAATCTCCTTTACCGGGCAAAAGATGATTATTTGATTCAGAATTTGGATACCTTTGTTGACAAGTTTAAAGAAGTTGATAAGTAAAGAAATCCGGAAAACTATTGGATATGGGAAATTTGTTTACGATGCTAACCGTTCGGGCGGATTACGGGCAAAACGCTTTGGTGATTTTGGATCAGACGTGCTTGCCGAACCGGGAGGTTTATCTGGCGTTGAAGACGGCGGAGGAGATTTGGGAGGCGATTTATTCGTTGAAGGTACGGGGAGCCCCGGCTATCGGGGTGGCAGCGGCTTACGGGGTTGCCGTGTTGATGCAGGGAGTGGAGGTGACGGATTTCGAGAGTTTCTATCGGGAGTTCGTGAAGGTAAAGAAGTATCTGGAGTCCTCTCGTCCCACGGCGGTGAATTTGTTTATGGCGTTAGACCGGATGGAAGCCCGGTTATTGCGGCATCGGGAAGGAGGGGTAAAGGACTGGAAGCGGGTATTGCGGGAGGAGGCAGAGGCTGTCCGGGAAGAAGACGCCGTGGCTTGCAAGCGAATTGGGGAGTGGGGGTTGTCGTTGCTGCGCCCGGGGATGGGGTTGCTCACGCATTGTAACGCGGGGCATTTGGCGGTGTCCGAGTACGGGACGGCTTTGGCGCCGATTTACTTGGGACAAGAACGGGGATATGCCTTTTCCGTGTTTGCCGATGAAACTCGTCCTCTATTGCAGGGAGCCCGATTGACGGCTTACGAGTTGCAGAAGGCCGGGGTGGATGTCACTTTGATTTGTGATAATATGGCTTCAACGGTGATGAAGCAGGGGCGGGTACAGGCCGTGCTGGTGGGGTGTGACCGGGTGGCAGCCAACGGTGATACGGCGAACAAGATCGGTACTTCGGGGGTAGCGGTATTGGCGAAATATTACGATATCCCGTTTTACGTGTTAGGACCTACTTCAACGATAGACATGGGATGTCCCACGGGTGAACAGATCGAGATCGAGGAGCGTGCTCGCGAGGAGGTGACGGAGAAATGGTATGCTCGGAGAATGGCGCCCGAAGGCGTGAAGGTGTATAACCCGGCTTTTGACGTGACTTCCGCTGATTTGATCACGGCGATTATCACGGAGCGGGGGATTGCTTATCCGCCTTTCGGGGAGACGTTAAGGATGTGGAAAGAAAAGACATTTTGACATAATAATTAGTATTTTTAAAGACAAAATGACAGACGTGGGGGTTCACGGGGAAGTGTTTCTCGAAATGGAAAAATTCCTGACGCTTCTTTTATTTCTTGATTATCAGTGAGATGTGACGTTTGTTGATTTCATATTTCAATCGTGAAACTTTTGGGCGTGAGTTTCGGTATATACTTTGTAATTTCTAACGCAGAAAGGAGTGATTGAGACTATGAACATGAATAATTATACAATTAAGTCGCAAGAGGCGGTGCAGGCAGCAGTGCAGCTGGCGCAGGAAAAAGGTCAACAGGCGATCGAGACGGGTCACTTGTTGAAGGGGATACTGGAGAAGGGCGAAAATATCACCACTTTTATTTTTAATAAATTGGGTATTAATAGTCGGAATGTTGTCGCGGCGTTAGACCGTATCGTGGATGCTTACCCGAAGGTATCGGGAGGTTCCCCCTATTTGTCCGACGAGGCGAACAAGGTGCTGGAGAAAGCCGCGAAGCTGGCGGGAGAGATGGGTGACCAATATGTTTCATTGGAGCATATTCTTTTAGGCTTGTTGTCGGTGAAAGATCCTGTGTCCGGTATGTTGAAGGACGCGGGTATGACCGAGAAAGAAACCCGGGAAGCGATCAACGAGTTGCGGAAGGGGTCGAAAGTAAATTCCCAATCGGCGGAGGATAATTACGATGCCTTGGGAAGGTACGCTATCAATTTGAATGAACGTGCCCGAAACGGGAAACTCGACCCGGTGATCGGGCGGGATGACGAGATACGCCGGGTGTTGCAGATATTGTCGCGGAGAACGAAGAATAACCCGATTCTGATTGGTGAACCGGGTGTGGGTAAGACCGCTATTGCCGAGGGATTGGCGCAACGTATCGTGAACGGGGATGTGCCCTCGAATCTGGCATCCAAGAATATTTATTCTTTGGATATGGGTGCCTTGATTGCCGGGGCAAAATATAAAGGGGAGTTCGAGGAGCGATTGAAAGCCGTGGTTAACGAAGTGTTGTCTTCCGAGGGGGAAATTATACTGTTTATCGACGAGATACATACTTTGGTCGGCGCGGGAAAATCCGACGGAGCCATGGATGCGGCGAATATACTGAAACCGGCATTGGCAAGAGGTGATTTGCGGGCGATAGGTGCGACGACGCTGAACGAGTACCAGAAGTATTTCGAGCAGGACAAGGCGTTGGAGCGCCGGTTCCAGAAGGTGATGATTGACGAACCGGACGTGATGAGCGCGATCAGTATTATGCGTGGCTTGAAAGAGCGTTACGAGAATCACCATAAAGTGCGGATCACGGATGATGCGATTATTGCTTCCGTGGAGTTGTCGCACAGGTATATTTCCGATCGTTTTTTGCCCGACAAGGCGATTGACTTGGTGGACGAGGCGGCTGCCCGTCTGCGGTTGGAGATGAATTCCGTGCCGGAAGAGATTGACGAGTTGGATCGTAAGATCAAGCAGTTGGAGATCGAGAAAGAGGCGATCAAGCGGGATGGCAAAAGTAAGAAATTGGACGAGATTCAGAAGGAATTGGCGGATTTGAACCAAGAACGCACGAAATTGCGTGCTCAATGGGAGTCCGAGCGATCCTTGATTGACGAGATACAGAAGAATAAGGATGCGATAGAGCAGTACAAGTTCGAGGCTAGTCGTGCTGAACGCGAAGGCGATTACGGTAAAGTTGCCGAGTTGCGTTACGGTAAAATCAAGCAGGCGGAGGCGAGAATCGAGGAGGTAAAAGCCAAGCTGGCGGATATGAAGCACGGGGAATCGCTGATCCGGGAAGAGGTGACGGAGGATGATATTGCCGCCGTGGTTTCTAAATGGACGGGGATTCCGGTGAGCCGCATGATGCAGAGTGAAAGGCAGAAGTTATTGCATCTGGAGGATGAATTGCACAAGAGGGTGGTTGGTCAGGAAATGGCGATCGCGGCATTAGCTGATGCGGTACGACGGAATCGTGCCGGGTTGCAGGATGCCAAACGACCGATCGGTTCATTTATCTTTTTGGGAACGACGGGTGTCGGAAAAACCGAGTTGGCGAAGGCATTGGCGGAGTTCCTGTTTGACGACGAGTCATTGATGACCCGTATAGATATGTCCGAGTACCAAGAACGTCATTCCGTGTCCCGGTTGATCGGGGCGCCTCCCGGATACGTGGGATATGACGAGGGCGGACAGTTGACGGAAGCTGTTCGGCGGAAACCGTATTCCGTGGTGTTGCTCGACGAGATCGAGAAGGCGCACCCGGACGTGTTCAATATCTTGTTGCAAGTGTTGGATGACGGTCGTTTGACAGATAATAAAGGTCGGGTGGTCGATTTCAAGAATACGATTATCATCATGACTTCAAATATCGGCGCGCATATTATTCAGGATAAACTGAAAGGTATTGACGAGAATAACCGGGATGAGGTGTTAGAGAAGACAAATCGCGAGGTTTACGAGATGCTGAAGCAGACGATTCGTCCCGAGTTTCTGAATCGTATTGACGAGATCGTGATGTTTGCCCCGTTGAAGAAGTCCGAGATAGTGGATATCGTGCGTTTGCAGTTTAACGGAGTCAAGAAGATGCTGGGGAATAACGGTATCGCTATCGAGATTTCGGATAAAGCCGTGGAATGGCTTGCCGAAGCCGGATATGATCCGCAATTCGGTGCCCGCCCCGTGAAACGGGTGATACAGCGTACTTTGCTGAATGAGTTGTCCAAGCAAATATTGGCGGAGGAGGTGTCGCGGGACAGCCGTATCGTGGTAGACGTGAAGGATGACAAGATTGTCTTCGAGAATAAGTGAGAATACTAAAATAAGTGTATAGAAGGTGTTTGACAAGTGTTGTTGAACACCTTTCTAATTTTATTTATGATTTAGTGGTGAATTATTGAAGTTCAGCAGATAGAGATTGTATAAAAAAAAGAGTTAGCAATTGATGCTAACTCTCTAAAATTCCGTGTACTCGAGGCGGGACTTGAACCCGCACAGCCGCAATGGCCACGGGATTTTAAGTCCCGCGTGTCTACCGATTCCACCACTCGAGCAACTTGGAGCGAAAAACGGGACTCGAACCCGCGACCCTAACCTTGGCAAGGTTATGCTCTACCAACTGAGCTATTTTCGCATAATTGCTTGCAAAATTTGACAGGAACGCTTTCCATTTTTGCGATTGCAAATATAGGGCAATTTTTAATACGTGCAAAAGGTTTTAGGAGAAAATGCGGCAGATTTTTTTAATTGATTTCTTAAAATCTGTTATTCATGGAGTTATTCGGGGATGAGATGAAGAGTTGTGATGATTTTTTTCTTGAATTGATTGTTCTCGGGAGTAGAATGATTATATTTGTCGAGTTTTTAAGACAAAAACAATGTCAGGTACAGGAAGCAAAAGAGGAAAAGGTTCATATTTTGTTTCCACGATCAGTATTTCTCTAGTGCTGATCGTGGTGGGTATGCTTGTGTTTATTTTGTTGAATGCCCGGTTAATATCAGATCACGTGAGGCGGAATATCGGCTTTGCCGTTATCGTGAAAGACAACACGAATGAGGCGGAGATCAAGCGGGTGCAGAAGATTTTGGATACCCGTCCTTTTGTTTATTCTTCCACTTATATCACGAAAGAACAGGCTGCGAAATCTTTTAAAAAGGAGATGGGGGAAGATTTCGAGGCTATATTGGGAGGAAATCCCTTGTTGCCGTCAATAGAGATCAGGTTGAATCCCGAATACGCGAATAATGATTCGTTGGCTGTGATCGAGAAGGGGTTAGCCCGGTTTGATATTATCCACGAGGTATATTATCAGAAATCCATGATAGAGAGTATAAACGAGAATATTCATCGCATTACCTTGCTGTTTTTGATCGTGGGTGCTGTGTTGGTGTTGATCTCGTTCACGTTGATTCGTAACACGATTCATTTGGCGGTGTATTCCCAGCGATTGTTGATCAAGACAATGCAATTGGTCGGGGCGACGCCGTTCTTTATTTGCAAGCCTTTCGTGTATGGCAGCATGTGGCGGGGATTCTTTGGTGCGTTGATTGCTAACCTGATTTTATTGGGAGCTATATTTGTCGTGCAGGAGAAAGTGAGTAAAGTGATTAATATCATGCACATGGATGTCATTGTCGTTATGGTCGGATTCGTGATGCTTTCCGGGGTGCTGTTGTCGTTCTTCTCGGCATGGTTCTCGGTGCGGCGATATTTGAACAAGGATTTGAACACGTTGTACGCGTAAATTAAAATAAAGTATATGGCAAGAATTTTAAACGAAAAAAAAGACGGATTCCCTATCCCGAAAGAAAATTACAAGATGATTCTTATCGGATTCGGTATTGTTGTAGTCGGATTCCTGTTGATGATGGGTGGGGGAGCGGATTCTCCCGAAACGTTTAATTACGATATCTTTAGTTTCAGAAGAATCACGTTAGCCCCGATCGTTGTGCTGTTCGGTTTCGGTTTCGTGTTTTGGGCAATCATGCGGAAGTCCAAGGAAAAAGAGGAGAAATAGTATTAATATAAATTGAGTATTGAGTGTGCGTGCATTTTCAATTTTCAATTTTCAATTTTCAATTAATAAATGGAGTGGTTTCAGGCATTGGTTCTTGGAGTGATCCAAGGATTGACAGAATTTTTACCGGTAAGCAGTTCCGGACATTTGCAGATATTTAGTGCCTTATTTGGCTTACAGGGAGAGGAGAATCTGACGTTTGCCGTGGCGGTGCACGCGGCAACGGTTTGCAGTACGATTGTGGTCTTGTGGAAAGAGGTTTCAATACTTTTCAAAGGATTCTTTACTTTCAAGTATAACGATGAGATGGCCTACGTGTTGAAGATTTTTCTTTCAATGATTCCGGTGGCTATCGTGGGTTTTTGTTTTAAAGATTACGTGGAAGAGCTATTCGGTTCCGGGTTATTGGTTGTCGGTTGCATGTTGTTGGTGACCGCTTTGTTGTTGGCATTTGCTTATTATGCCAAACCGCGAGTGAAGGAGAAAATATCATTTATGGATGCTTTCGTGATCGGAATCGCTCAGGCTTGTGCCGTGTTGCCGGGTTTATCCCGTTCCGGTTCGACGATTGCCACGGGTATCCTGTTGGGAAATAAAAAAGAAGCGGTGGCGAAATTCTCCTTTTTAATGGTGTTAATCCCTATTCTGGGAGAGGCATTTCTTGATTTGATGAAAGGCGGATTCAGTGCTTCTCAAAGCGGAATCTCCACGGTTTCTTTGCTGGTAGGGTTTGTTGCCGCTTTCGTGTCGGGATGCATTGCATGCCGTTGGATGATCAATATCGTGAAGAAGGGTAAATTGATCTGGTTTGCGATTTATTGCGCGATTGCCGGTATATTGACGATTGTATTGGGATAATGAAGGAGTGGGGAAATATACGTTTTAGAGAGGGAGATGATTTTCGGGCGGGGGCTGTCCTTGTGGTGGATAAACCGTTGCGTTGGACGTCTTTCGATGTGGTAAACAAGATTCGCATCTGCCTGCGTAAAGGGTACGGGAAAATCAAGGTGGGACACGCGGGGACGCTGGACCCATTGGCGACGGGAGTTGTGATTGTTTGCGTGGGGAGAGAAACAAAGAATATAGAGGAGTACATGGGGCAGGAGAAGGAGTATGTGGCGGAAATAACTTTCGGGCACACGACGCCTTCTTATGATTTGGAAACATCTTTTGATGCGGAATTTCCGTATACACATGTCGATCGGGAATGTCTAGAGCAAGCTGTTCGTCAGTTTGTCGGGGAGATAGAACAATTCCCACCTTCTTATTCGGCGGTTCGTGTCGACGGGGTCCGTGCTTACGAGATGGCTCGCAGGGGGGACGAGGTTGAAATGAAAAGCCGGAAAGTGACCGTGAGGGAGATTGAAATATTGAAAGTGGAGTTTCCAATAGTGGAGCTTCGGATTGTTTGCAGCAAGGGGACTTATATCCGTTCTTTGGCACACGATTTGGGTAAAGCTTGCGGGAGCGGCTCGCATCTTTCCGCTTTAAGAAGGACTCGTGTAGGGGACTTTCGGGTGGAAGACGGATTTAAAATGGATGAAATTATTGGAATTTTAGGAGAAAATTTGTAATTTAGCAGGATTTGGTTAATATATAAAATTGTTCAGCATGAAACTATCAAAGTTTAAATATAAGTTGCCGCCGGAGTTAATCGCTTTGCATCCGGCTAAGAATCGGGATGAGGCTCGTTTAATGGTATTGGATCGAAAAACCGGAAAGATTGAACACAAGATTTTCAAGGATGTGATTGATCATTTCGATGAAAAAGACGTGTTCGTGTTTAACGACTCCAAGGTATTCCCGGCTCGGCTATATGGAAACAAGGAAAAGACAGGTGCGGAGATTGAAGTATTCCTGTTGAGAGAGTTGAACCCGGAATTACGTATCTGGGATGTACTGGTTGATCCGGCGCGGAAGATTCGTATCGGTAATAAGCTGTACTTCGGGGAAGATGATAGTATGGTGGCAGAGGTGATTGACAATACAACTTCCCGCGGGAGAACTTTGCGTTTTTTGTATGACGGGGAGTATGACGAGTTCAAAAAGGAGTTGTACGCGTTGGGCGAAACTCCGCTTCCCCGGTTTATCAACCGGAAGGTGGAGCCGGAGGATGCCGAGAACTATCAGACTATTTTTGCCAAGAACGAGGGGGCTGTTGCCGCTCCCACTGCTGGGATGCATTTTAGCCGCGAGTTGATGAAACGTATGGAGATCAGGGGTATTGATTTCGCTTATATCACGTTGCATGTAGGTTTGGGTAATTTCCGGGAAGTGGATGTCGAGGATTTGACAAAGCATAAGATGGACTCGGAGCAAATTATCGTGGGGCCGGAAACCGTGAAGATCGTGAATGATGCGAAAGACGAGAAGCATAAAATATGTGCCGTGGGAACAACTGTCGTGCGTACTCTGGAGAGTTGCGTGACGACGAAAGGACGGTTGACGGAGTTTGACGGCTGGACGAATAAATTTATATTTCCGCCGTATGATTTCAGTGTGCCGGATGCGTTTATTTCCAATTTCCATTTGCCTTATTCTACTTTGTTGATGATGGTAGCCGCTTTCGGGGGATATGAACATGTGATGGAGGCTTACGATGTTGCTGTCAAGGAGAAGTATAGATTCGGCACGTATGGAGATGCCATGTTGATTATATGATAAGGAATATATAGACAAATAGAAAGACGGTGTGCTGAAAGGTATGCCGTTTTTTTGATAAAGAGGAAGAAATTTGGAAGCAAAGGAGTTATTGAAACTTTTTCAGGCGCATCCTGTTGTCCGGAAGATTACCCGGCGTTTGAGCGAACGCCCGGGAATAAAGATAAAACTGGAAAACGGGATCGGGTCGATTGTTTCGTTTGTTGCCGCTAGTGTCGAGCAGGAGATGAAGAGTCTTCAATTGTTCGTGATGAACGATAAGGAGGAGGCAGCCTATTTTTATAATGACCTGTTGACTTTCTTTGACGAGGAGAACGTGCGTTTCTTGCCTTCTTCCTATCGTCGGGTCGGTAATTTCGAGGATAAGGATAATGATTCTATTCTGGTTCGTACGGAAGTATTAAATGCTTTAACGGCAAAGCAGGTGAGTATGGTGGTGACTTACACGGAGGCGTTGGCTGAAAAAGTGGTCAGTAAGACCGTGCTCGCGGATATGTCGATGCCGGTTGCCAAGGGGGAGAAATTATCTATTTCTTTTCTTGAATCTTTGCTTTCCGAGTACGGGTTTGAGCGGAGTGATTTCGTGTATGAACCCGGGCAGTTTTCAATCCGGGGAAGTATCGTGGATGTCTATTCGTTCGCGGAGGAACGTCCCGTGCGAATAGATTTTTTCGGGGATGAGGTAGAAAGCATTCGTTATTTTGACGTGGAAACGCAGTTGTCGGAGCAATTGATCGATCGGGTGGTGATTGTTCCCGATTTGAGCGAGGCGACGGGGAAGGACGAGAGCGTGGGTTTGATGGAATTTTTGGGGAAGGATACCACGTGGTGGATGAAAAATTCGTTGCTGGTTCATGATCGAATTAACACGTTGAGGGAGGAAGATGCCGGGAATGTGTTGATTGATGCCGGAGATTTGTTTCACTCGATCGAGAGCAACAGCGTGATCGAATGGGGACCGGAACTCTATTTCCGGGGAGATGTACTTCGTCTGGAGGCAGAGGTGCAACCCGCGGTGAACAAGCAGTTTGATTTGCTGGCGGAACATTTGTCGGATAAGCAACAGAATGGTTATTCCATTTATCTTTGTTCGACGAATGACATGCAGTTGCAGCGATTGAGGGATATATTCTCGGATAAAGGGTACGCGGTTAATTTTGTCCCGGTGGACGGTACGGTACACGAGGGATTTAGTGATGCCGATGTCAAGATATGCGTGTACACGGAACACCAGATTTTCGATCGTTACCAGAAATATCGTTTGAAGACCACCCAGATACGCAAGGGACGGGAAGCGATCACGATCAGTGAATTGCAAAACCTGCATCCCGGTGATTACGTGGTTCATATAGATCATGGAATCGGACGGTTCGGGGGATTGACAAAAATAAATAATGACGGTAGGGAGCAGGAGGCAATACGCTTGGTATACAAGAATAACGCCGAGTTGTACGTGAGCCTGCACTCCTTGCATAAGATTTCCAAATACAAGGGGAAGGACGGCGAGCCGCCTGCCGTGAGTAAATTAGGCGGCGAGGCATGGAATAAGCTGAAACAGCGTACGAAATCAAGGGTGAAGGATATTGCCCGGGAATTGATCGCTTTGTACGCTAAACGTCGTAGAGAGGAGGCTTATGCTTTTTCAAAAGACAGTTTTTTGCAGGATGAACTGGAGGCTTCTTTCATGTACGAGGAAACTCCCGACCAGATGAAGGCGATTCAGGCGGTGAAGGAGGATATGGAGAAACCTCACGTTATGGATCGTCTGGTGTGCGGGGATGTCGGCTTCGGGAAAACGGAAGTCGCTATCCGGGCGGCATTTAAGGCGGTTGCGGACAGCAAGCAGGTGGCGGTACTTGTGCCGACGACCGTGTTGGCTTATCAACATTACAATACTTTTAAAAAGCGTTTGGAGGGAATGCCTTGTCGGGTGGAGTATATCAGCCGGATGAAGAAGAGTGCGGATATCAAACGGATTTTGAAAGATCTGGAAGCGGGGAAAGTGGATATTATTATAGGAACTCATCGTCTTACAAGTCTGGACGTGAAGTTTAAAGACCTTGGACTGTTGGTCGTGGACGAGGAGCAGAAGTTCGGGGTGGCGGTGAAAGAGAAGTTGAAGCGTTTGAAATTGAACGTGGATACGATTACCATGACGGCAACGCCGATCCCGCGTACGTTGCAATTCTCGTTGATGGGAGCCCGGGATATGTCGATTATACGGACTCCGCCGCCTAACCGCTATCCGATTGTGACGGAATTGCACCGGTTTGACGAGAAGATTATCAAAGATGCTATAACGTACGAGGTGAGCCGTGGCGGACAGGTCTTTTTTATTCATAACCGGGTGGATAATATCCGGGATATACAATATATGATTCATCGTTTGATCCCGGGTATTAAAAGTTGCGTGGGGCACGGGCAGATGAGTGGCGAGGAGTTGGAAACCGTGATGCACGATTTTGTCCGGGGGGATTACGATGTGTTGATAGCGACGACTATTATAGAGTCGGGATTAGATATCCCGAATGCAAATACGATTATTATTAATCAGGCACAAAACTATGGGTTGAGTGACTTGCATCAATTACGCGGACGGGTAGGGCGTTCTAACCGGAAGGCCTTTTGCTACTTGTTGGCCCCGCCTTTGGAGTTGGTGAATGCGGACGCCCGAAGGCGGTTGAAAGCTATCGAGGATTATAGCGGGTTGGGAAGCGGCTTCAATATTGCCATGCAGGATTTGGATATCCGCGGGGCAGGAAATATATTGGGTGGCGAACAATCGGGTTTTATAGCGGAAATCGGTTACGAGGCTTACCAGCGTATTCTGAACGAGGCATTGTTGGAGTTGAGGGATGAGGAATTTCCGGAATTGCAGAAAGAGCAGGCTGACGAGCCGACGGCTTTCACGACGGATTGCGTGATTGATACGGATTTCGCTTTATTGATACCGGATACTTACGTGGAAAACGTGAGCGAGAGGATTCGTTTATACCGGGAGTTGGATAATATCACGGACGAGAGTGCCTTACAGCGTTTCGAGATCGAGATGCGGGATCGGTTCGGGGAAATACCTTCAAAGGTTAGCGGGTTAGTCGAGGTTGTGCGGATTCGTCAGAGATGTGTCGATTTGGGTATAGAGCGTCTGATGGTGAAGAATAATAAAATGGTCGTTTATTTTATCAGTGATCAAGATTCTCCGTTCTATGCTTCGCCGGTTTTCAGTGAATTGCTTAAATTCGTGCAGAAACAAGTTATTCCTTGCAAGATGAGTGAAAAGAATGATAAATTGAGTCTGATTTTCACGGATATAAAGGATATTAATAAAGTGTCGGCGATTATCCGGGAGGTTTGGGAGTACGTTTATGAAAGTTGAAAGTGATAAACTATAAAATGGGAAATTAGTGAATCTGATCGTTGATATAGGAAATACGCGTACCAAATACGCCGTTTATGATGACGGGGATTGGGTTGTTTGCGGCATGGGCGTGCCGGAAGCATACGAATTGGCGTCCGCTTATTTGCACCGGGGGCAGGAAGTGAATATGATCTTGTCGAGCACGGGAGCAATATCCGAAGAAGTACGGGAGCATTTGAAGAGTGTTTCTACTTTTTTCTGCGAGATGTCGCCGGAAATGGATTTGCCAATCAGATTGGGATACGATACGCCGAAGACTTTAGGCGTAGACCGGATAGCCGGGTGCGTGGGGGGTGTCGTGTTATTTCCGGGAAAGGAATTATTGATTATCGATTCGGGAACGGCTATCACGTATGATTTCGTGAGCGCGGATGGGGAATTTCGAGGTGGGAATATTTCCCCGGGGTTGGGGATTCGTTTCCGTGCCTTGAACGAGTTCACTGTGAGTCTGCCGTTGGTGAAATGTGATGTGAATCACGGCTATATAGGGAAAAATACACATGATGCCATCTTGAACGGCGTGATGAATGGTACACTTTTTGAAATAAGAGGTTATATAGATGAGATTTACCGTGATAATCCCGATGCTGTGGTGATTATTACTGGGGGAGGAAGTGAATATTTGAAAAAAACACTGAATAGATCCGTCTTTTTTGAGGATAAACTGGTAAACTTAGGTTTAAACAGAGTTTTAGAATATCAAAAACGGTTAATAGGCAGTGAAAAATTAAGGATAGATTTCCGTATTTGAAAAATAGTGGTAATTTTGCAAACGTGTTCAAGTTGGAACACATGCTGTGATGAAAAATACTAATTCGAACTATAACTTAAAATAAAGGGATGACCATGAAAAAAATTGCTGTACTGGCATTAGGAATGTGTTTATTCACTATCGGGACGAAGGCGCAAACGTTGGAGTCTAAATTTGGGCTGGATAGCGCGAATACCATTTTGAATGCCTCTCTTTACACAGAATATTTTAAACAGAAAAATTTCGAGGAGGCTTTAGCTCCTTGGAGATACGTGTTCTTGAATGCTCCGGCATTTCAGTTGAATACTTACGTACGCGGTGAGGTGATCATGGAGTATATGATTAGAAAGACCAAGAAGAAGGAATACGTGGATACTTTGATGATGGTTTTTGATCGCCGTAACCAATACATGAAGAATAATCCCAACAATAAGGAAGGAATTGTATTGGGGAAAAAAGGTATGGCCCAATTCAAGTATGCTAATGGCGACATAAACATGATTAAAGATGCTTTCCATAATATGATGAAGTCATACGAGTTGGAAAAGGATGTTCCTCCTATGCAAGTTCACATGACATTTCAAGTAGCGTGTGCATTAGCCAAGGAAAATCAACTGACAAAGGATGATTTTATCAACTTGTATATTGATTTTGCCGATTTCGTGGATAAGCAAGCTAGTTCGGGAGAAAAAGGCTGTGATGATTATCTGGTATGTAAGGCAAATCTGGAAGCCATGTTTATTGATTCCGGATTGGCAGACTGCATGACTTTAAACGACTTGTTGGTTAAAAAGTACGAGGCAAACAAAGATAGTCTGAGTGTATTGAAAGATATTTACAAATTGCTGAAAAAGCAAGATTGTACGGATTTACCGTTGTACGCTACTATCGCGGAAAGTATTTATCACAAGGAGCCGAGTGCTGAAGCTGCTTACGGTTTGGCTATTATGTTTTATCGTAAGAATGATATTCCCAAATTCGAACAATACTTGAAAGAAGCAATTGACAAAACAGATAACGAAACGGATCGTGCCGATTATAATTTGAATTTGGCTCAGGTGTATCTATCTACCAAAAGAGATTACCAGCAAGCAAAGAAATATGCTTTGGCAGCTTTGAAGAGTAATCCGAACTTGGGACAGGCTTATCTGACTATCGGTTTGGCTTATGCTTCTGCCAGCAACAGTTACGAGGGAGATGAATTTGAGAAACGTACTGTATTCTGGGCTGCCGTAGATAAATTTACTAAGGCAAAACAAGTTGATCCTTCAGTTGCAGAAAAGGCGAATGAGTTTATTTCCAAGTATTCTGTTTACTTCCCGTCGAAAGAAGATGCATTCTTCCGTTCTATCACGTCAGGTGCAACTGTTAAAGTTGGTGGTTGGATTAATGAAACAACGACAGCTAGATTTAAAGAATAATATATGATATTTCGATATCGTGCTTTAGGAATAATGATAAGAAGCATTACCGCCCTTGTTTTTGGGGCGGTAATGCTTTTCTCGTGCAAAACGGACATCAAGGAGGTCAACGCTATCAATACACGGGCGGGATTACCCGAAATGTCAGGGGAAAACATGGAATTGTTTTATTCCGATTCCGCACGACTGAAATATCGGGTAACGACACCGCTTTATAACAAGTATAACGAGGAAAACAAGAAATATGATGAATTCCCGAAAGGGATTCATGCCGAGTTGTACGAGAAAGACGGAACGATGATCGGTTCCATCACTTCGAAATACGCGAAGAAATTGGAAGAGGAGATGCTGTGGGAATTGCGTGATGATGTTGTCGTGATTAATGATAAGGGTGAGAAGTTGGAAACGGAGCTTCTTTATTGGGATATGAAGAAGGAGATCGTTTACTCCGACCGCTATTCCCGATTAACGGCAGACGAGAATATTATCGAGGGAAACAACGGATTCAAGTCCGACCAATCGTTACGGAATCCGGTCTTTAATAAAGTGACCGGGGTAATTGTAGAAAAACAACAGCCTTAAATGTCAGTATTAGTAGCTATATTAATTTGTCTGGTGTTGTCTGCTTTCTTCTCTGGAATGGAGATTGCATTCATGGCATCCAATAAGTTGCTTATAGAGATTGATAAATCGAATAAGGGTATCACGCAGAAGGTGATAGACCTTTTTATATCCAATTCAGGAATGTATATTACCACGATACTGGTGGGTAATAACGTGGTAATGGTCGTGTATGGTATTTTTATGTCCGATTACCTTGATCCTCGTTTGGAAAGTTATGGTATTTCATTGGGATTGAGATTGATACTGGTAACCTTAATCTCTACTTTAATTATGTTGGTATCGGGCGAGTTTTTGCCTAAAGCGGTGTTCCGGTTGCGTCCGAATTTGTTTCTTCGTATTTTTGCAATACCTGTATTTATCTTTTATATCCTGTTTTTCCCGATTTCTTATTTCTCGGTATGGTTCGGGGGACTGTTGTTGCGGATATTCACGGGGCGTAAATTGGCGAAAGAGGAAAATCGTGCTTTCGGCAAGATAGACTTGAATAACCTGATAGAGGAGGGGGAAACTGCCGGCGTGGAGAACGAGGATGAACATGATATCAAGTTGTTCCGTAACGCCTTGGATTTCTCGGAAATCAAGTTACGGGAATGTATCGTGCCGCGTCCGGATATCGTGGCTTTGCCCATAGACAGCAGTCTGGACGAGTTGCGGAACCGATTCGTGGAAACAGGGCTTTCCCGGATATTGATTTATCGGGATTCTATTGATAACGTGATTGGTTACGTGCATTCCTCGGCACTGTTTCATCACC
This sequence comes from uncultured Butyricimonas sp., assembly GCF_959596855.1. Taxonomy (NCBI): domain Bacteria; kingdom Pseudomonadati; phylum Bacteroidota; class Bacteroidia; order Bacteroidales; family Odoribacteraceae; genus Butyricimonas; species uncultured Butyricimonas sp. The sequence goes on along the minus strand of NZ_CAUFYA010000003.1, from coordinate 62,335 downwards.
CGGAGACCGTGAAGAAAGCGGTGAGTAAGATCCTGATCGTGCCCGAAACCATGTCGGCATTGAGATTGTTGAATCTTTTCACGAAGGAGCAGAAAAGTGTAGCCGTGGTCGTGGATGAATTTGGGATTACTGCCGGAATGGTGACGATAGAGGATATCATGGAAGAAATTTTCGGGGAGATAGAGGATGAACACGATCGTTTGAATTTGAAAGAAGAGCAATTAAGTCCGAATGAATTTATCTTTTCCGGTCGTTTGGAAGTGGATTATTTGAATGAAAAGTATGATTTGGAACTGCCGGAAGACGAGGAATACGAAACGTTAGCCGGATTAATCCTGTATTATAACGAGGATATTCCTGAAGAAGGAGAACAAATAGAGATCGAAAATGCCGTGTACGAGATATTGAGCGTAAAGAGTGCGCGGATTGAAGAAGTGAAAGTTACCGTGTAAAGTACAGATATAAAAAAAGGAGCTTTTTCTAAAGCTCCTTTTTTGTATGTTTCAGCATATCATCAAAATGCCGGATATTGTCTTCATGCTCCCGATGACAAATCATGAGTACGTCTTTGTTTTCGGCAATGATAATATTCTCGATGCCTTCGATAATCACTTTCTTGTCGCGGGGGACATTAACGATACACCCTTTGGAATCCGTGAATAGCACGTGTTCGCTATTGGATACGTTATCGTTTTCGTCTTTCGGGCTGATTTCGTGGAACGAATGCCATGTTCCCACGTCAGACCAACCGAATTCCCCTTTCATAACATATACTTTCGAAGATTTTTCCATGATGCCGAAGTCGATGGAAATATTCCGGCACTGGCTGTAAATATGTGATATGTTCTCTTGTGAATCCGGATTCTCCGCGTTCTTGTATTCTTGCTCGAACAGCAGGTAAATGTCTTCCAAGTAAGTTTTAAATTCCCCGATAATATCTTTTACTTTCCACACGAATATTCCGGCATTCCACAGGAAGTCCCCGGATTCCAAAAAGACTTTTGCAAGTTCGATATCCGGTTTCTCGGTGAAAGTCTTAACTTTGGAAATGAATTCGGAGAATTTGTTTTTCTTGATCTGAATGTAACCGTACCCAGTTTCCGGTCTGGTGGGTTTGATACCGATTGTAAGTAAGCCCCCGAATTGCTCGATAAAGGAGAGTCCTTTCTGGATATTATCAATATACACGAGGTCATTACTGATAAAATGGTCGGAAGGGACAACAACCATGTTGGCGTTCGGGTTAATACGGGCTATCCGGTAGGCAGCGTAAGCGATACACGGGGCGGTATTTTTACCAAACGGTTCTTTGAGGATATTTTCGGTTGGAATCTCCGGGATCTGTTCTTTGGTTAGGTCTTCATAGGCTACACCCGTTACGATGAAGATGTTTTGGGTATCAAAGATCTGGTTTGCTCGTTCGAATGTTTGGCGAAGGAAGCTTTTCCCAACGTTCAGAATGTCACAAAATTGTTTCGGGCAAGCCTTGGTGCTCACGGGCCAAAAGCGCTTTCCCAATCCTCCGGCCATAATAACGCAATACGAGTTTTTGTTCATTTCTAGTTATAAGTTTAAAATTAAATTTCATCTTATTGTTGTCGAAATTAGTAATAAATCCGTGAATAATTTCTATTTTTACGATAAAATTTGAAGAAGGAGATTCAGGTGGGTCTTATATAAGGAGTTAATGCCGATGAAAGCTTTAAACAGGATAGGGGAGTACATATTATTTATGGGGCGAATTTTTACCAAGCCCGAAAAGAAGAGAGTGTACCTGAAGGAATTAGTCAACGAGTTGGAAAAACTGGGACTGAATTCAATCGTGTTGGTCGCTATTATTTCTTTTTTTATCGGGGTCGTGTTGACATTGCAGACGGCCTACAATATGTCCAGTCCTTTGTTGCCCCGTTACTTGATTGGATACTTGACGCGGGAAACTTTGTTACTGGAGTTTTCCTCCACGATTGTGAGTTTGATACTCGCGGGAAAGATCGGGAGTAATATCGCTTCCGAGATCGGGAGTATGAAGATCACGGAACAGATAGAGGCGTTGGAAGTGATGGGAGTGAATACCGTGTCTTATCTCGTGGGACCTAAAATCGCGGCGGCATTGGTGGTGAATCCGATACTTTATATATTCAGTGTTTTTATCGGGATTATCGGGGGTATCGCTTCGGGTATCGCTACCGGGGTTGTCAATTACGATGACTATATCCACGGGCTGCATTTCTCGTTTAATCCTTATTATGTGACTTATTCCATTATAAAAACGTTGTTCTTCGCCGTGATATTTACCTCTATACCGGCATTTTACGGGTATAGCGTGCAAGGCGGAGCCTTGGAAGTCGGTAAGGCAAGCACGAAAGCGGTGGTAGATAGTAGTATCGCCATTTTGCTTGTGAACGTGATATTAACCAAAATATTGTTGTAATGATACAGGCGGAAGGAGTATGTAAATCATTTGATAAGAAAGAGGTATTGTCGGATATCAATGCCGTGTTCGAGCCGGGTAAGGTAAATATGATTATCGGGAAGAGCGGTTCGGGGAAGACGGTGTTGTTGAAATCTCTGATTGGGCTGCATACTATTGATGCCGGGAGGATTCTGTATGACAATCGGGATATCACGGTGATGAATTCCAAACAGTTGAAAGAAATCAGGAAAGAGTTGGGAGTCGTGTTTCAAGGAGGGGCGTTGTTTGACTCGCTAACCGTGTTGGAAAACGTGAAGTTCCCGCTGAATCTGTTCTCCGCGATGTCGGAAAAGGAAAAGATAGAACGCGCTATATTTTGTTTGAAGCGCGTGAATCTGGAGAACGTGGAAAATTTGTACCCGGCAGAGATCAGTGGTGGTATGAAGAAACGGGTTGCCATAGCGAGAGCTATCGTGTTGCAGCCGAAGTATTTGTTCTGTGATGAGCCTAATTCCGGGTTAGACCCTTTGACATCGATCGTGATCGATAACCTGTTATCGGAGATTACGCACGAGTATAATATGACAACCGTAATCAACACGCATGATATGAACTCGGTATTCGAGATCGGGGAGAAAGTCTTGTTTATCCACGAGGGACATAAGGAATGGGAAGGTACAAACGAGAACATTATGTACTCTGATAACAAGGCGCTGAACGAATTTCTCTTCTCTTCGAAACTAAACAAAATGGTACGGGAAAAATTAAGACGAAAATGCTAAAAATAAAGAGAGATATGAAGCATATTGTATGGGTATTCATGATTGCCGTTTCTGTAATCGCCTGTTCGAAAGAGGTAGCGTTAAATAAAAACCAGTTTACGGCTCTGTTGATAGATATGCATATGGCAGACGGGGCATTGGAAGTAGCCAAATTCGAACGTCGTAATGAAAAAGATAATTATTTGTACTATAACGATTTGTTCAAGAAATACGGGATTACCCGTGCGGATTTCGATTCCTGCCTGAATTATTACACGAGAAATTCCACGGAATTCAACAGGATATACGACGCCGTTATCGACACACTTAGTCGGCGGCAGACTCAGAAGATGCGCTTGTTGAGCCAGTTCACCAAAAATGACACGGTGAATTTATTCCCGGGCTACACGATGATTGTTGCCGATACTCTACGACCGGACTCCACCCGTGTCGGGGCGCCCAAGAAAGATTCAATCGTTTACGGGGAGCGGGTAGTGGAAGCGGACACAGTGCATTTCGATAAACGGAATCAATTCATATTGATTGAGGTGGATAGTATTGTCCCCGGCATGTATCATTTCTTCACGACATTAAAATGGAATAAGCGCGTGCAGGGCAGAAGTGCCAAGATAGAATCTTATTTTCTTTCTGCCGGTAACGATACGCTGAAAGTGATGGATGTCCCTGTTTCCACGTATGATACTATCCGGAGTCGGGAATATAAATGGGAACACTACGTGAAGGATTCCATGTACAATAAATTGGTTGTGAAGATTGTAGATACCAAGGATGTTAAAAACGCGAAAGTAAAAACCAAGGAAATTGACGGTTGGGTGACGAAAACCCGCTTGAACCGGGTGTACGTGGGGGACAACAAAAAGAAACAATTGGAAGAGGAATACAAGCAGAGAGAAGAGATGATGAAGGCGGCTTCCAAAGCCAATTTGCCCAAACGGGAAAGACCGAATGCAAGAAAATGAAAAGATGAATCTCAGAAAGATAGCAGCTAATTATATATTGTTACCCGGTTTTGAATTAACGCGTAACGGGTACGTGGTGTTGGAAGAGGGGCAGGTCACGGATGTCGTGGACACCGGGGGAGAAATAAAAGAAATACCGTGTCTTGAGTTTTACGGGGGAATGATTGTAGCCGATTTTGTCCGGGATGAAGTCGAGTGGCAGGAGGGTGACGATATACTGGTAAAGATAAAGGATTGTTATTCTCGTAAAAGCGGCAAAGGTTTGGCGATTATCCAAGGAGCGGACTTCGCTCATTTCTCGTGGTTGAAAGACACCCGAATCAATCCATTAAGATAAGTTTAAATCAAAATAGATGAAGGATGAATAAATTCGTATTGACCATTACTTTTTTATTAGCAGGCTTCATTGTACAGGCGGGACCGCTTTGGATGCGTTACCCGAAGATTTCGCCTGACGGGAAGCAGATTGTGTTTAGTTACAAAGGGGATATTTACGTCGTGTCCTCGGATGGCGGGGAGGCTAGACAGTTGACCACTCATCCGGCACATGAATCCCATCCCGTTTGGTCGCCTGACGGGAAGCAGATAGCCTTCACGAGCGACCGTTTCGGGAATTTCGATATTTTCGTGATGCCTGCCCGCGGTGGAGAGGCTCGTCGGGTTACGACTAATTCCTCGCGCGAGATACCTTATACCTTTACCCCCGACGGGAAAGAGATTGTTTACGGGGCGCAACTTCAAGACCCGGCACAAAGTGCCCTGTTCCCCAGTGGCTCGTTGACAGAGCTATATGCCATTCCGGTTGAAGGGGGACGTCCCCGTCAAGTGTTGGCAACCCCGGCGGAAGCGGTCTGTTTCTCGAAATCCGGTGATATGTTCTTGTATCATGATTGCAAGGGTGGGGAGAATGAATGGCGGAAACACCATACCTCTTCGATTACCCGGGATATTTATCGTTATGATATAAAGAGCGGTAAACATACGCGGCTGATAGAACGTGCGGGTGAAGACCGTTCCCCCGTCTTGTCACCCGACCGGCAAACCGTCTACTTCCTGAGCGAAAGGGGTGGTTCTTTCAACGTGTATTCTTTCCCTCTGGCTAATCCTGCCGACGTGAAAGCGGTGACATCTTTTAAAACGCATCCGGTTCGTTTCCTGAGTATTGCCGACAACGGTCGTCTTTGTTTCGGGTACGACGGCGAGATATACGTGAAGGATGTTCAAGGAAATCCCAAGAAAGTGAAAGTCGATATTATTGGCGACGAGGGAAAGAATAATGTTGCTTCTTTGCGCTTTACCTCAGGTGCGACAAGCGCGGCGGTATCCCCGGACGGGAAACAGGTGGCGATGATTATTCGGGGCAACGTGTTCGTGACTTCGTCCGATTACACGACCACTAAGCAGGTCACGGATACCCCGGAGCAGGAGAAATGGTTGAGTTTCGCCCCGGACAACCGGACGATAGCTTATGCCAGCGAACGGGATGGAGTCTGGAATATCTACACTGCCAAGATAGCCCGTGACGGGGAAGCTAATTTCCCCAACGCGACGTTGATAGAGGAAGAGGCCTTGTTGCCCGCTTCGACAAAAGAGCGTTTTGCCCCGCAATTCTCCCCGGACGGCAAAGAATTGGCGTTTATCGAAGACCGCACGAAACTGATGGTGATGGACGTGAAGACCAAGAAGGTCAGACAAGTTGCGGACGATAAATACCAGTACCGCACGGGTGACGGTTTTACTTACACGTGGTCGCCCGACGGCAAATGGTTTGCCGTGGAGATTATCGGTAACCGGCATGACCCGTATAGTGATATCGCTATCGTGAAAGCGGACGGGAGTGGCGAAACGATTAACTTGACGAATAGCGGTTATTTTGACAGTAATCCCCGTTGGGTGCTGGACGGGAATGCCATCCTTTTTGCCAGCGAGCGTTACGGGATGCGTAATCACGCTTCATGGGGTTCGTTGCAGGATGTGATGATTGTCTTCATGAATCAGGAGGCTTACGACAAATTCCGCTTGAGCAAAGAGAGTTACGAGTTGATGAAAGAGGAGGAGAAGCTGTTGGCGGCAGCCGGGGCGAAAGAGAAGAAAGAGGATAAAAATGAGGATGCCAAAGCAGACAAAAAAGAGAAGAAAGACATTGTCGTGGAACTGAAAGGCATTGAAGACCGGGTGATGCGGCTGACACCAAATTCATCCTCTCTGGGTGATGCTATTTTGAACAAAGCGGGGGACAAATTGTATTATATGTCGTCTTTCGAGGGCGGGTATGATTTGTGGGTGAGCGACCTGCGGGCAAGAAGTACGCGTGTCATGCACAAGTTGAACAGCGGTTGGGCTTCCCTCGAAACGGATAAGGACGGCAAAGACTTGTTCTTGTTGGGTAGCCGGGGAATGCAAAAAATCAATCTGGCTTCCGAGAAGAGGACGCCTGTTTCTTACGTTGCCGAGATGAAAATGGACTTGGCGGCAGAGCGGGCGTATATGTTCAACCGGGTACGCCTTCAAGAGGCAAAGCGTTTTTACGTGAAGGATATGCACGGCGTGGATTGGGCGAAAATGACGAAGGAGTACGAGAAGTTTTTACCGTATATTAATAACAACTACGATTTCTCGGAAATGTTGAGCGAATTGTTGGGAGAGTTGAACGTGTCGCACACGGGTTCCGGTTATTTTGCCCGTTTGGAGGGTGACGCCACGGCAGAACTGGGATTGCTCCTGAACACGGATTACGGGAAAGACGGTTTGCTGATTGACGAGGTGATAGAGAAAGGACCTTTCGACAACGCCCGTTCCAAGGTGAAAGCCGGGATGATTATCGAGAAAATAGACGGTGAGGAAGTGAAAGCGGGTGCGGATTATTATCCTTTGCTGAATAACAAGTCGGGCAAGCGTACGTTGGTGTCAGTCTATGACCCCGCGACGAAAACCCATTGGGATGAGATTGTTATCCCGATTAATAAATCCGCTCTCAACGCTTTGCTTTACAGGCGTTGGGTGAAACAGCGGGCTGCCGACGTGGAACGCCTTTCCGGCGGACGGTTGGGATACGTGCATATTTCCAGCATGGACGACCCGAGTTTCCGCGCCGTGTATTCCGATATCCTCGGTAAATACAATGACCGGGAAGGTATTGTTATCGATACGCGCTTTAACGGAGGCGGACGCCTGCACGAGGATATCGAAATTCTGTTCAGCGGTAAGAAATATTTCACGCAAGTGGTTCGCGGTCGGGAGGCTTGTGACATGCCGAGCCGCCGTTGGAATAAACCGTCAATCATGCTGACTTGCGAGGCGAACTACTCGAATGCGCACGGCACGCCTTGGGTGTACAAGCATCAAGGCTTGGGACGCGTAGTGGGAATGCCTGTTCCCGGGACAATGACCAGTGTGTCATGGGAATTTCTGCAAGACCCCACGCTGTATTTCGGTATTCCTATCGTGGGCTATCGCTTGGCTGACGGAAGTTACCTCGAAAACCAGCAATTGGAACCGGATGTGAAGATTGCCAATTCGCCCGAAAAGATTATCAAGGGTGAAGACGAGCAGTTGAAGAAAGCAGTCGAAGAATTGTTGAAAGACATTGATAGCAAGAAATAGAAAAAACAAGGCGGAGAATCAAAAAACTCCGCCTTGTTTTGTTAGTTGTTAGGAAAGTGATGGTGCGTTTCTGTCCAGACGAGTTGTCCTTCTCCGTTTTCGTCAATAACAATATCACGGGAGCCTGTAACGTATTCTAGTTCTGATTTGATTGGCTGAATTCTTGGATCTGATTTGAATCGGAATATAAGCATGGGAGAATCCAATACTTCTGTTTTGAAGCGTTGTATTTTGTGTTCATCCCGATTGCCGAGAAAATACACAAAAACTCGATTGTCTTTGACGGAATAACGAATACTGCTGACACCTAAAGTTTTAGTTAATGAATCAATATTCTCTCGTAATTGTGTAGTTACTTGCGAGAGTTCATTAAGGGAGTAGGTGCATAGTTGATAGGATATGTCATCGGATGTGATTTGACACAATTGGACGAATTTGTCAATGGTTTGTTTCGTCGTATCTGTGAGAAAAACGACCTTTTTCGTGTTGTCTTTTTTTAAACGAAGTATACCTCCATAATATTCAGGATAGATGTGTGGTGTTGGTTTTGTCTTTTCGCCCAAAGGATAAAACTGGGTGCGATAACAATGAATAATTCTACAAACTTCATTAGGAGAAGAGTATCTTTCATATCCCATTATCCACGTTCCAATCTTTTTCGTCCATGCATCTTCAGGAATCTTGAATTTATCTTTCTCGCTTATCGTGCTTTTCCCGTTTTCACATGAGGCACATAAGACAAGAATACACATCCAAATGAGCGTGAGTTTGTTTTTCATGTTTGACTGTTTTGATTACGGTTTAAGTTTTAAATCAAGGGCACCCCAAAATTTGTAAGCTTGGGCTATATAGAAACATTTAGAATTTGGCTCAATGGCAAGGGCTATTCCCACGATATTATTTTCTGTATCTGTTACAAGGGTGCCGCTGTCGCCTCGTTGTAAACTTGTTTCTGTCTGGAGATAGCAAAGTGCAACACCTTGAACTGGACAATTATCTATCCTAATTGTTGGGTGTTCTCCGCCATAAGTGCTTGCCGATAATTGTTTATCTTCAATATGTACGATAATATTTGAAAGTTCATCTCCTCTTATTTCAACAATCTTAGGATTATGGTTTGTGTATAGTGTAATACCTGGATCTAGTTTACAAAAAGCGACATCGTATCTTGGATTAAGGTAAACAGAAGTTGCAAAACGATTTTCTTCTGGCAGATCAAAACTGTGTGCTTGATAAAGGGAATAATCAAGGTTCTCAAATCTGAAAACGTGTGCAGCTGTAATAAATCCGTGTTGATGTGTTTCTGAACCTGAATATCGGAGATATCCTTTAAAACCGATTCTTCCTTCGCGGAGATCTTCTGTTAAAAAATTTTGTCCGGTTGTGACATAATCGTTTTGTAATTTATTGGCACACATTTTAGGCGTACCAGCTTTGTTTGCACTTTCTTTCCTTATATCCTGTAAAAAATTGAATTTGATCATGGGAGAATCAATGATTTCCGATTTGAACCATTGGATTTTACTTTCGTCCTTTTCTCCATCAAATACTACCAACACGCAATTTGTCGCTTGTCTTATGAAAATCGGGAAAATGTCTTTATTATTTTTTACAGTAGGCATTGCTTCTAATTTATGCCACAAGCGAAGAAGTTCGTTAAAAGAATAAGTACAAGGTTTGAAAATTACATCGTCAGGTGTAACTTGGCATAATTCCATGTACTCTTTTTTAACTTGCTCGGAGGTGTCTGTAAGTAAAACGTATGTTTTTTCTTCTGAACGGTATTGTCCGCCAAAATATTCGGGAAAAACATTTTCCTTATCGTATATGGAAAGAATTATTTCTTCTTGAACTGATTTTTCTAAATTTGAACGACTGTTTTCAACTCGAAAACAATACATGGTTCTATCATCTACGTTAACAGGTTGTGGAAGTTTAGTGTACGCCGGAATCCATTCTTCCGTGTTAATTCTATTTTTCTCGCTTGTAGTCATGTCATTTTTGCACGAGAAATTCAAGGTGATAATGCCTATCCAGATGAGCGTAAGTTTTGTTTTCATAATTGAAAGTTTAAAGTGTTTAACAAAAATCATGCGCCACAATCTATAAATCTGTAAGTGGATTTATAGATCAAATACCTCTTCTGTAGGCAAATTTATGAAAATAATAAATAGATGTATCCTTGATGATGTGTATTTTAAATAAGTGCTTATAATTTGAGAACGAGATAGAGCGGCAGACCAAAGGGATAAAGGTCTGCCGCTTCTTTTTACAGGAGAGGTCTAATTTCTCCGTCTTGCATGATGAATAATGATTTATGGTCGTTTAGTTCAGAATATAAAGGGTAAGCCGCGTGTCTACGCTTGCTTAAATGATTCACCGCTTCCGGGGTGAACCGTATTTTTGTACCCTCGGGGAGATAAACCGTGATATCCACGTTCTGTGCTCTCCATTTACTGTTCAATTGGGCGTAATTGTCGAATCGTAACGTGTCGTTGGTGTACTTGTAATCGAAAGTAATGTTTTCCTTTTGCGGGTTGTTCTCGTGCGTGGAGTACCGGATGACAATACTTGCCGTGTTGCCGTGCGAGGGGCGGATGGCAAAGTAGGGAGAGAACAAATTACCCTCGTGCAGTTGCAGCACTCCTCTGTTCCGGTAGAAGTCCTTAGGTACGATATGTCGTTTATCCACTTGAATCGTGAGCGTTTCACATTTGCCCGGCTGAATAGTTTCCTCGTAAGTGTTCGTGCGGGGAGTCCATGTCGTTCCCTCGCTGATGGCGACGATAATAAGCAATGTCAGACTGGCAAGCCATAAGCCTAGGGCAGAAAAGGCGATCGCCTTGTTGTTGCTCTTGAAGGAGAACAACAATTTGATCGCCGTGAAAATGATCATGATTATAGGAATTCCAAAAAGGAAAAGTATGCCGATTTTGCCCAGTATAAGACTGGTGGGCGAGAGCGCGTAAGTTATTCCCATGTAACTTTCTCCCCACGGGAACCAATGAGGTAAGAACAAGGCGGAGAGCAGGCAAAATAAGAAAAATGTACCCCCGCAAAAAAGTCCTATCCCGATGATGATAGCGAGCACCTTCCCCACGATGAGCATCGCGTCCGAGAAGCCTTCGCCGACACGGTTAGCGTATTTGGCACCTTTGCCGTGTTTGACTTCTTGATATTCTTCCTTGATAGAACGCTCTATATTGGAAACATTGATGTCCTCTCCTTTCATTTCCAGTTTTTGCTTGGATGTTTTTGCCTTGGGCACGGCAATCCACAGGATAATGTACACGATAAAGAATATCCCGTAATAGAACGTCATGATGATAAAACATACCCGAAGCAGCAGGGGCGATATACCCCAGTAAGCTGCCATTCCCCCGGCAACACCCCCGAACACGCGATTGTCCGGATCACGGTATAGTTTTTTGGTTTGCTTTGGTGTTGCGGGCTTTTGTGGTTCTTCGTCTTCATCTATGATATCATTCGGGGCGCCCATGGTGGCAATCACTTGTTCCACGTCGTCGATGGTAACCACTTCCCGGTATTGTCCTTTCAGGTATTCCGTGAACAATTCCCCGATACGGTTCTCGATATCTTCCATGATCTCGTTGCCGTCTTCTTCACGGGAGTAATGCGTCTTGAGCGTGTTGATGTATGTTTGCAATTTATCCAGAGCATCATCATCAATGTGGAAAATCTTCCCGCTTAGATTGATTGTATAAGTCTTTTTCATGATTTAAAATTTAGTTGTTAGGGTTTTCCTTGATACTGTCCACGGCGGAGGTCAGTTCATTCCAAGAGTTTTCCAGTTCTTTGAGAAATTCCCGTCCTTTTTCCGTGATACTGTAATACTTGCGGGGTGGACCTTGTTGTGATTCTTCCCAGCGATATGAAAGCAAACCCGTGTTTTTTAAACGGGTCAACAAGGGATATATCGTGCCTTCGACAACGATCATCCGGGAGGATTTCAACCTGCTGATGATGTCCGGAACGTAAGCGTCCCTTTGCGAGATTATCAGCAAGATACAATACTCCAGAATCCCTTTTCTCATTTGAGCCTGCGTGTTCTCGATATTCATATCTTGATTTGTTTAGTTTTGCATGGCAAAGATATAAATAAAAAATAGTATTATGCAATACATAGTACTATAAAAATATCGATTATTTTTTTGTCATGACAAACGTTTTCGTTGATTTTCCCTGAAAATAAGGCGATAAACTGAATATTATCATTTAACTTTGCTCTCCGTTTAGAAGTTGAAAACAAGAATAAATAAAATAGATATGAAAAAAGTATTATTGATGATATTGGATGGTTGGGGTATTGGTAAGCACGACCATTCAGACGCTATCGGGAGTACTCCCACGCCGAATATCACGGGATTGACGAGTCGGAATCCTCGTTCGTTACTTTACACGAGCGGAGAAAATGTAGGTTTGCCGGACGGGCAAATGGGAAATTCCGAGGTGGGACATTTGAATATCGGTGCGGGACGGGTTGTCTATCAAGACTTGGTGAAAATTAACCGGGCTTGCCGTGACCATTCTATCGCCCAGAATCCGGAGATCGTGAAAGCGTTCACTTACGCTCGCAAGCACGGGAAGCAGATGCATTTCATGGGTTTGGTATCCAATGGGGGCGTGCATAGCTCTTTAGATCACCTTTTTGCCCTTTGTGATTTGGCAAAAGAGTTCGGGGTGGAGAAGACTTTCGTTCATTGTTTTATGGACGGACGCGACACCGATCCCAAGAGCGGGAAAGGTTTTATCGAGGAATTGGAGAATCACACGAAACAATCCGGCGGGCGGATCGCTTCTATCATCGGGCGCTATTACGCCATGGACAGGGACAAACGTTGGGAACGCGTGAAAGAGGCTTACGATTTGATCGTGAAAGGCGTGGGAACCCCGGCAACCGATCCCGCGGCAGCCATGCAGGCTTCCTATGACGCGGGGGTAACCGACGAGTTCGTGAAACCGATCGTGTGCGTTGACGAGGCGGGTAAACCGTTAGGCACGATACAAGAGGGGGATGCCGTGATCTTCTTTAACTTCCGCAACGACCGGGCAAAGGAGTTGACTATCGTGTTGACTCAGGAAGATATGCCGGAATACGGTATGAAAACCCTGCCGTTGCATTATTGCACGATGACTCCTTACGATGCTAAATTTAAGGGATTGCATATCCTTTTCGATAAAGACAACGTGGTGAACACGATCGGGGAATATATATCCGCCCAAGGGTTGAAGCAATTGCGCATCGCCGAAACGGAGAAATACGCGCACGTGACCTTCTTCCTCAATGGCGGGCGGGAGGAACCTTTCGAGGGAGAATCCCGTATTCTGGTGCCTTCTCCAAAAGTGGCGACTTATGACCTGCAACCCGAGATGTCCGCTCCTGCCGTGACGGAGAAGATCGTGGAGGTGTTAAACCAAGGAGAGGTTGATTTCATTTGTTTGAATTACGCTAACGGTGACATGGTGGGACACACGGGTGTGTACGAGGCAATACAAAAAGCTGTTGCCACGGTGGATGAGTGCGTGGGAAAAACAGTCGCTGCCGCCCGTGCCAACGGCTACGACGTGCTTATTATTGCCGACCATGGGAATGCCGACCATGCCGTGAACGAGGATGGGACGCCCAACACGGCACACTCGCTGAACCCCGTGCCGTGTATCTGGGTGACCGATTCGAAATGCGACCATTTGCGGGATGGAGTGTTGGCAGATGTTGCACCCACCGTGCTGGCTATCATGGGACTTCCCCAGCCTAAGGAAATGACGGGTAAATCCTTATTAGTTTAAGTATATCGAATTCCATTTTTGCAACTAGTGGAAGGGGAGGTAAGTTAGCGTATGTGTTGACTGCCTCCCTTGTTTATTTTCAGTCGGTACGTTGACCGATAGGGTGTTTTTTCTCCTTTTTTCGAGGAGAGTTTCGGGTGTGTTTCATTATTTTATTGTTTTTGAAATAGATAATACGATGTATTTTCGTCTTATTAAATTTTATTCAATTTCAATTAAAATACTATTTTCACACCTTTAAAATAGGCTTTGAATAGGAGATGAATGGGAGTTGAATAGGAGATGGTATAAGGCAAGTATAAAGAATATAAAATAATAATACATGTTATTTAACTAAACTCTACTTAAACACGAGAGAAATAAGGGAGAGATTATTGTAACTTTGAAAAAACATTTTCAATTTTGCATTTTCAATTTTCAATTAGCACATGATACAGATAGGGGATACGATTATAAGCCTCGATATTTTCGAGAAGAAGTTTTGTTGTGATTTGGCAGTATGCAAAGGAGCTTGTTGCGTGGAAGGGGATTCCGGGGCTCCATTGGAAGAGAGGGAAGCGGAGCGGATTCGGGAGAATTACGAGAAGATTCGCCCGTACATGAAGCCGGAAGGGCTTGCCGCCGTGGAGGTGCAAGGTTTCTCGACGATTGATGTCGAGGGCGATTTGGTGACTCCGCTTATCGGGGGACGAGAATGTGCCTATGCGATAGAAGAGGGTGGAAGTTGCTGGTGTGCTATCGAGAAGTCGTGGAGTCGGGGCGAGAGCAGTTTCCGGAAACCTATCTCGTGTCACTTGTACCCGATACGGGTGAAGCAGTACCAGAATTACGAGGCGATGAATTACGATCAATGGTCGATATGTGCATGTGCAAGGTTAAAAGGTGAGCGAGAGGGAGTTCCGGTGTACGTGTTCCTGAAAGATGCCTTGATCACGAAATACGGGGAGGAGTGGTACGAGCAGCTGTGCTATGCCGCCCGGGAGATCGAGACGGGAAAAATTAAGTTCCGACGGTAAAATTTTTGTAGCTTTTTCTTTGCGAGAAACGAAAGTTGTTCTATCTTTGCAGCGCAAAAGCAAAATGGTGGATGTAGCTCAGTTGGTTAGAGCGTCGGATTGTGGTTCCGAAGGTCGCCGGTTCGAACCCGGTCTTCCACCCGCGAGAAAGCGGAGAATGAAAGTTCTCCGCTTTTTTTACATGTCGTCGAGCGTGAAGCAGGCTGTTTCTCTCGGTTGTAAAATTTCATAGGGTTCTCTGTAATGACATTATTTTCGCCGCTGCGAATTTCGCCACGGCGGAATTGTATGGTTATATTGTTAAAATGTGACTTTTTTTTGTACAATTCATCGGAATTGTTAAATTAATATTTAATTTTACAGTAGATTAATTTGATTATTATGAGGATATTTCCATATGATGTAGTAGATCAGACATATGAATGGATTATATATGAGCATGATAAACGCTCAAATATTCTATATAATACAATTATTTTTACATTAGTGGGGGTGTTCGTGTCATTTTTTTACATATATATTGATGTTGGTACCGTAACTTTAGGTTCTGTTCAAAATAGAGGGGTAGTAAATGTTATAATAGCTCCAGCGGATGGGGTGTTGCAAATTCATGATATTTACGAAAATGCAAAAGTTAAGCAGGGAGATACGATTTTCACGATAAGTGATTTGAAAAATGATTATAAATATACTGTTTGTTCACCGATTAGTGGGGTGTGTATAAATACCAGTAAATTGGTTGAAGGCTTAAAAATATCATCGGGACAACAATTGATGGAAATCGTGCCTGATAGTGAGTTTTGTATTGAATGTAACGTATCTTCAAAGGATGTAGGTCTGTTAAGACTCGGTTTACCATGTAATATTCAGGTAGATGCCTATAATTATAATCAATGGGGTATGTTGAATGGGGTATTGATCGAGATTTCTGAGAATCCTATAGTGAGTTATCAAGGGGTGTTTTATAAAGTATATTGTAGTGTAAATGAAAATTTTCTAGAGCTTAAAAATGGTTATAGAGGATATTTGAAGCGAGGAATGAATGTGAATTGTAGGTTTGTGGTTAATCAACGTAGAATTATTGATTTGCTTTACGATAAAGTTGAAAATTGGGTTAATCCTTTAAAATAGAGTAGTACTAATTTAAACAAATTGATTATGAAAAAATTTGACATGACAACCTACGAGGTTGAAGAAATGAACCAACGGGAACTTGTTGAAGTTAATGGAGGTTTCGATCCAATTACTTGGACGATACTTGGAGTTATATTTACAGCTATTGGAGCTGTTGCGGCTGTTCTTGCATTAGTTGATGATGGGCCTACAGGTTATCATACCGTAGAGCTTGAAGCTATAATCGGAGAGCAGGGATATGTTGTATTGGAGTGTGGGATGCATCAGCCGCATGTTGTATATGGTCGTCCCGGGCAAAAAGTAACAGTGCGATGCAGTTGGCCGGTGTCGGACTAAATGTAATATAGAATATTATGAAAGGAATGAGAATCTTTAATATGATGGCTTTGGTTCTACTTATGGTGTGCTGTAATCGTTCACATCCACAAGATGCCAGGATGTTGGAACTTGAATTTCGATTTGATAGTGTAAATAGAAGTATTCTTGTTCCTATTAAGATAGACTCGGTCAATTATTGGTTTATGTTTGATACCGGCTCTGGAGGTTCTGTGATTACCGATCCGGATTTGAATAAAATCGGGTTGAAAGTGAACAGGAGAGATAGTGCGCTTGCAGTATGGAAGGGATATGCCAAGAAGCATTTTTCCTACTATACGGAGCCTGTTTCAAGTCTAATATTTGATACGCCGCTTAAAGAAAATGTGAAATTTTTAGCTGATACCACGGTGGGTTTGTCTTTTATCGGGTGTGACGTGATCAATCAATTTTACTGGTGGTTTGATTTTGAAAAATTCAAGGTGAAAACTTCCAACACAAATTTTATTATTGATGGCTTGAAAGATTGGATTCAAATTCCTTTTAAAATTGTAAAATATAAAGGAATGAAGGTCGATTTGAAAATTGGTTCCAACTGGATCAAAAACTTCACTTTTGATACGGGATATGCTAAAAATGAAGGTATTGATTCTGCTGATGTGATTATTAACGCTTATTTTAGGAGTTCACGAGAGGCGGGAAAATTTCACTCTAAACTGGATGGAAAATTAGGTGAAATTACATCTATAATAGACGGAGGGTTTACTACAAGTGAAAGTCGTGGGGGTGAGTGGCCGATATTTGACACGATAAAAATTAACGGGTATGTTTTCAAAAATTGTATTGTTGGAACGTTTAAGGATGAGAGCATTTTTGATGAATCTCGAAAAACAATTACATTAGCGTTCGTTCGCTATTTCCGCCAAATGTATATAGATACTGGTAAACAAATAATTTATTTGAAGCCATGAAACGTGGTGTTTGTGTCAGACAGCATGATGTGACTGATTGTGCTGCCGCTTGTTTGGCCTCGGTTGCGGCATATTATGAATCTCAGATTCCAGTAGCGAGAATCCGTCAAATTGCTCATACGGATCGTTATGGCACAAATTTTCTAGGTATGGTTGAAGCGGCCCAGAAGTTGGGGTTCGCGGCGAAAGGGGTAAAGGCATATAAGACGGAAGCAGGCAAGCAGATTGTAAATATACAAAGCCTAAAAAAAATTCCGTTACCAGCAATTGCACATGTTATAGTTGATGGTAGGTTGTTACATTTTGTTGTCATATATAAAATATCTAAAGATAAAATTTGGATCATGGATCCGGCGGTCGGAAAAGTTAACGTTCAAAATATCACAGAATTTTCATGTATATGGACTGGAATGTTGTTGCTGCTTGTCCCTGATGAAGATTTTGTGAAGCGAAATGAGAAAGTTTCGATAATATCCCGATTTTGGTTTTTATTCAAGCCGCATCGAAAGATGTTTGTTCAAGCTTTGTTCGGTTCGTTAATATATACGGCAATAGGTTTAATTTCAGCAATCTGTATTCAGAAAATAATAGACTATGTGATCCCTGACCGCAATTTTAATCTGTTACATCTGATCTGTGTGATATTGACTGTTTCGACATTGCTATCTGTGTTTATAAATTTCGTGAGATCGAAAATGATGATGCATGCCGGTATTCAGGTGAATACACGATTAATGCTTGGGTATTATCGACATTTATTGAAATTGCCACAATCGTTTTTCGATTCGATGCGTTCTGGTGAAATTCTCTCAAGGATGGTTGATGCTGCACGAATCAATGCTTTTATAAACGGAACGTTCCTGTCAATTGTAATAAATGTATTTACCGTATTAGTTTCATTTTCTTTAATGTTTTCGTATTATTGGAAACTGGCTTTAATTATGTTGGTTTCCATTCCGGTATATTTTGTAATGTACTATTTTTACAACAAGGTAAATAAAGTGGTTAAGCGGAAAATAATGGAACAAGGGGCAGATATGCAGTCCCAGCTCGTTGAAACCATCAATGCTGCCGGAACTATTAAACGTTTTGGAATTGAAGATTATGCAAATTTAAAAACAGAAGAGAAATTTGTAACTTTAACACGTACGGGTTGGAATTCCGGAATGTATGATTTAAATCTTGGTGCTGCGTCAGGGCTATTCTCAGGTTTTTTTTCTATGGTGTTATTTTGGTCAGGTACTTCTTTTGTTCTTGATGGGGTTATCACACCGGGGGAACTAATGTCGTTCAACTCTTTGACAGGATATTTTATGAGTCCGGTAATTGCTTTGTTGAACGTTAATAATGTATTTCAAGAAACAAAGATAGCAGCTGAACGGTTATTTGAAATTTTTGATAGAGAACAGGAGGACGATGAGCAATGTAAAATCCCGTTCTCTCGTGTTTCATGTGGAAGTATTGTGTTTCATGATATTACGTTTCGATATGGTTCACGAGAGATAATTTTCGAACATTTCAATATTGAATTTCCTGCAGGTAAAGTCAGTGCTATTGTTGGTGAAAGTGGAAGCGGTAAAAGTACGATTGTAGCATTAATACAGAATCTTTACCCTCTTGTTTCCGGTAAAATTACTGTTGGTGGTATTAATATAAAGCATGTCCGTACTAGTGATTTACGTTCTGTAATTATAGCTGTTCCTCAACGTATAGACCTATTTAATGGTTCAATTGCTGGTAATATTTTACTTGATGATTTGGAGCCTGATTGGGAACGATTAAATGGTCTGTGTAAAGATTTAGGTATAACTGATTTTGCGGATAGATTGCCACAAGGACTTAAAACATATATTGGTGAGAATGGAATGCAGTTGTCCGGAGGGCAACGTCAAAGGATAGCTATTGCTAGGGCTTTGTATCGAAATCCTGAGATATTGATTCTTGATGAGGCAACATCAGCGTTGGATTCAGAATCTGAGGAAATGATCAAAAATATGATAGAGGTTTTGCGTGGTAAAAATAAAACGATCATATTAATTGCTCATCGCCTTAGTACGATAAAAAATGCCGATGAGATTTTTTTGCTTAAAGATGGGAAACTTAAAGAACAAGGTTCCCATCACGAATTGATGAAATGCAATGGTGAATATTCAAAACTTTGGAAATTGCAAGCTGGAATTGTTTAAATAGTGATTTGTGAGAAATTCGTGACTGCTTGTCATGTATCGAATCTTAGCGTATGTATCGGTTGTTTCGTATTTAACGTCCTTGGGGTAATAAGCGAGCAATACTTGGATAGTAGTTGTGTGTCAGGATAGATGGGGTGTTGGGGAAAATACTATAACTTCTTACTTGTTTTTTTGTATTAAGCGGAATTATGTCTATTTTTACACAATCGTTGACGAAACGATGGTTTAGAGTATAAATCATTAATAATTAGGAATAAATAGATGGCAACAGACAAATTTTTGTGGAGACACATAGGGCCGCGTCCGGAGGATATCGAGGATATGCTCAAGGTGGTCGGTGTCAGTTCTCTTGACGAGTTGATAGAGCAAACCGTACCCGAATCAATCCGGTTGAAGAATCCGCTGGATTTACCGGCTCCTCTTACCGAGTTCGAGTTTTTCTCTCGTATCAAAGCGGTAGCTTCAAAAAATAAATTGTACAGGACGTTTATCGGGCAAGGGTATTACGACACGATTACACCTGCCGTGATTCAACGGAATATTTTGGAAAATCCGGCATGGTACACGTCATACACTCCCTATCAAGCGGAGGTTTCCCAAGGACGTCTTGAGGCGTTGTTGAATTTCCAGACGATGGTAGTCGAGTTGACCGGGATGGAGATTGCCAACTGCTCGTTGCTGGACGAGGCTACGGCTGCTGCCGAGGCTATGACCATGATGTATGGTTTGCGTAGCAAGGAGATGAAGAAAGCTGGGGCGAATAAATTGTTCGTGGATAACCAAGTGTTCCCGCAGACGAAGGACGTGTTGGTTACCCGTTCCGCGCCGCAAGGAATCGAGTTGGTTTACGGTGACTATGATACTTTTGAATTTACACCGGATGTATTCGGTGCTATCGTGCAATACCCTGCCGCTAACGGGGAAGTACGGGATTATAAGGCTTTTGCCGATCGTGCGCACGCTAACGGAACGTTGGTGACTGCTGTCGCTGATATGATGAGTCTCGTGTTGTTGACCGCCCCGGGAGAATGGGGTGCCGACGTGGCAGTGGGTACTACCCAGCGTTTCGGTATCCCGATGTCTTACGGTGGACCTCACGCCGCTTACATGGCGACGAAAGAGGAGTACAAGCGTAATATCGTGGGACGTATTATCGGCGTGACGATCGATGCGCAGGGAAATCATGCTTTGCGTCTGGCTTTGCAGACTCGCGAACAACATATCAAACGGGAGAAGGCTTCTTCCAATATCTGTACTGCCAAGGCGTTGAACGCCATGATGGCGGGATTCTATGCCGCTTACCACGGGCGTGAAGGATTGGAGCGTATCGCTCGTCATATTCACTCGGCGGCAGTGACTCTGGCAGAAGAAATCCAGAAGTTGGGTTACAAGCTGAAAGTGGAGAAATTCTTCGATACGCTTCGTTTCGAGTTGCCGGAAGGTGTAACTCAAGAGGCGGTGCGCGATGCCGCTTTGGAGCAGGAAATAAACTTGTTCTATTGTGATTGCGGGTGCGGAAAAGTGGTCGGTCTGTCTACTGACGAGAAAATCAACGAGGAGGAAATCAACACGTTGATCGGTATCTTTGCCAAGGCGGCAGGGAAGACAGCCGAGCGTGTCGAGTTTATTGACGACCGCACGGTGTTGGAACCGGCGATGTTGCGTGAGGATGAGATTTTGACGCAATCCGTGTTTAATATTTATCACTCGGAAACCGCGATGATGCGTTACATGAAGAATCTGGAGAGAAGGGATATCTCTTTGGCTACTTCCATGATCTCATTGGGTTCTTGCACGATGAAGTTGAATGCGGCAGTGGAGATGTTGCCTATTACTTGGCCGGAGTTTGGCGGTTTGCACCCGTTTGTTCCGCTTTCTCAAGCAGAGGGGTATCAACAGATGATACGTGAAACGGAGGATATGTTGTGTAAGGTGACCGGTTTTGCAGGATGCAGTTTGCAGCCTAATTCCGGTGCAGCGGGTGAGTACACGGGGTTGATGGTGATTCGCCAATATCATATCGCCAGAGGGGAAGGGCATCGGAACGTGATTTTGATTCCCTCTTCTGCGCACGGAACTAATCCCGCGTCAAGCACGATGGCGGGTTTCAAGATTATCGTGACGGCTACAGACCCGGAGGGTAATATTGACGTGGAGGATTTCCGCAAGAAGGCTATCGAGCATCGTGATAATTTGGTGGGTGCTATGATTACTTACCCGTCGACTCACGGTATTTTTGAGGAGTCTATCAAGGAGTTGGCGGATATTATTCACGAGAATGGCGGTTTGTTCTACATGGACGGGGCTAACATGAACGGGCAATGCGGTTTGACGAACCCCGGTACGATTGGTGCTGACGTGTGTCACTTGAATTTGCACAAGACGTTTGCTATGCCTCACGGTGGTGGCGGTCCCGGTGTAGGTCCTATCTGCGTGGCTTCTCACCTCGTGAAATTCTTGCCGTCGCACACGATGGTGAAGACCGGAGGCGAGGAAGGTATTCACGCTGTTGCTGCCGCTCCTTACGGTTCGGTGGGAATGTTGCCCGTGACTTACGGTTACTTGCTGATGTTGGGTGCCGAGGGGTTGGAGATGGTGACGAAGATGGCTATCTTGAACGCCAATTATCTGGCTTCTTCTTTCGAGAAGTTGGGCTTCAAGATTTTGTATAAAGGAAAGCAAGGTCGTGTAGGGCACGAGATGATTTGGGATTGCAACATGTTCAACAAAGAGTATGGTATTTCCGAGTTGGATATCGCGAAACGTTTGATGGACTTCGGGTTCCACGCTCCTACTTTGTCATTCCCTGTTCACGGGACGTTGATGGTTGAGCCTACCGAGAGCGAGCCGAAAGAAGAACTGGATCGCTTTATCGCGGCATTGACCACGATTCGTGAAGAGATGATTGAAGTGGGCGAGGGTAAGGCTGACAAGACGGATAACGTTTTGAAGAACGCACCTCACACGCACAAGGTGTTGACCGCCGATGAATGGTCGCACGCTTACCCGCGTAGCAAAGCGGCTTACCCGCTGGCTTGGGTGGCAGAGAACAAGTTCTGGCCGCAAGTAGGTCGTGTAGACGACGGTTACGGTGACCGTAACTTGATGTGTACTTGTGACCCGCTTGAGTCTTACACGGAAGAAAATTAATTTTCAAGTTATTATAGCGGGAAGCGTTCCATGAGGTTTTTGGGACGCTTCCTCTTTTATCTTTGTCAATGGGAGATGATGCATTGAATCAAGAGGAATTATTGGATTTGCTGGCACGGAAAGATAACCGGGCTTATCAACACTTGTATCGAATTTATTACGTGGCGTTGAAAGCTCTGGCGAATTATTACGTGAAAGATAATGATGTGGCGGAGGACTTGGTTCAAGATGTGTTTATTTCGTTGTTGGAAAGCGGGTACAAATTTAAAACGGAGAGCGAGGTTAAATATTTCCTGTACAGTTCTCTGAAAAATAAATGTATCAGCCATTTCAGGAAACAAAAGGTGCGGGATAAATATCACAAGGAAGTTTTGTCCTCGCAAACAGATGTAGAACACTTTTGGGATAAGGTGTTGGAGGAGGATGTGTATGCCCGTCTGATGGCTGCCGTCGATACATTACCGCCTCAATGCAAAATGGTAATGATGTTGACTCTTGAAGGGTTGAAGATCGCGGAGATAGCTGAAAAGATGGAGATTTCGGTGGATACCGTGAAAGAATATAAAAGTAACGGGAAGAGAAAATTGATTTCTCGTTTGAAAGATGCTGATTTGATTTGTCTGGTTAGTTTGATTTGGTTGTAACGTTCGTTACGAATAAAATCGTATATTATTTTTTATTTTTCATCCCCCCTTTTGGAAAGGATGTGCGTTTTATATATGAATGAACAGGAAAATGCTGTTTGTGTCTATTGATAAAGTATAGATTATGGATTCAAAGAAAGAGATATTATTTGAAATATCAAGATTGATATCCAAGAGTTTGGCAGGGAAGAGCACGCGGGATGAGCAAGCGAAGTTGGATTCTTGGAAGAGGGCGTCGGGGCATAACAAGATGCTGTTTGACCGAATTTATTCGGACGTGGTGGCACGGGAAAAGATTAGGCAATACCGGGAAGCTGACGTGCAGACGGCCTTTGATTTTTTCGTGCGGAGGAGGAAAGTTTTGGGCGACCGGAGGCGGAGAGTAAGACGAATGGTGCGATATGCGGCGATGTTACTGTTGCCTTTAGGGGTGGCTTTGTTCTATTTTAACCGGGAAGAGGGAGAGATGATGCCGAAGGAGAACCAACGGGTAGAAGTGGCGGTAACGGGGCGGAGAGTTCCCACGTTGACCCTTTCCAACGGGCAGGAGATGGTATTGTACGGGGAAGGTATTCTTTTGGATGAGGTGCAAGGGATACAGGTGCGGGAGAACGAAGCGGGTGGTTTGGAGTATTGTGTTCCCGATTCGGTGAAAGGGGAAACGGTGTATAATACATTGGAAACTCCGGTTTTGTGTGATTATAGTTTCACTTTGGCGGATGGAACAAAGGTGTGGTTGAATGCCGGTTCCAAGTTGCGCTACCCGGTGGCTTTCGGTGGCGACGAGCGGGTGGTATATGCCTCGGGCGAGATGTATTTTGAAGTGGCTAGGGACGAGAGTCATCCTTTCTTCGTGGAAATGGACGGGGTGCGTGTTAAGGTTCTTGGTACGTCTTTTAATGTCAACGCGTATAAAGGGGATAGGCTCGTGGAAGTGACTTTGGTTAGCGGGAAAGTGGAAGCTTACGCGGGGGAGCGGTGTTACGAGTTGAAGCCGGATGACCAGTTGCGTTATGATCGCGAAAGGAATTACGTGGAGATGGCTGTGGTGGATGCGGGAGATTTCATTGCTTGGAAAGATGGGCAGTACGTGTTCCGGGGAAAGAAATTGGTTGATGTAGCTCGGATATTGGAGCGTTGGTACGCGGTGGAGATTGTGCTGGAAGGGAGTGTGGGAGAGTCGATATTCACGGGCGTGGTGAATAAAGAAGAAAGTTTTGATGCTTTTGTTCAGCGATTGGGGGAGACGTCCTCTTTATCGTGTAGAATGGAGGGTAATAAATTATACGTTAGGTGATTTTTATCATGTTTAATTTGAAGTTAAAGCAATTTGTATGAAAAGGATTTTAGTATTAGGATGTTTGATAATGTCGTTTGTCGGGCTTTTCGGGCAGAGTGAAACGATAAGCGAGGATTGCGTGATTCGCGGTGTATTGGATTGAGTTTATAAGGGTAAGAAGGTGTATTTGGTGGAAGAGAAGGAGATTAATGGGGAGTCGTGGGTTGTGGATAGTTGTGATGTCGTTGATAATCAATACACGTTTGTCGTTAAAGATTGTGGCGTTCCGAGGATGTATTTCGTTAAGAGTGGTGATCCGGAGTGTTTGAGTCCGATTACTCCTGTTTGGGTGGAAAGAGGAACAGTTCGCGTGAAAGCTAATTCTCAGTTTTTTTTGAATTCTGATGTGGTTGGTACGCCGAATAATGAGATTTTTAGTGCTTATAGGGCAACGCAAAAGTTTCATATGGATAGTATTAAGCGGGCTGCTTGTATTGATATTTTATTGAACCGGAATCAATCGGATGAGGCGAGGGCCAGAGATTTTAAGGCCCGTACGGATTTTCATAATAGAAGAAATTTGGAGTTGCAGGAAGAATTGGTAAAACGTTATTCCGATCAGGCAATAGCTCCTTTTATGATTTTTTGGGAGATGCGGGCGAATGTTTCTTTGGATGAATTAAAGAAGTTGAGAGCCTTGGTCGATCCGAGTTTGAACGAGCATCCTTACACGAGACAGTTGGATGAATATATTCGATTGGCTGAGTTTAAGGTGGGAAGTGATATGCCGGATTTCAAATTGCCTGATAAGGATGGTAATTTATTTAAATTGAGTAGCTTGAGAGGGAAATACGTGTTGATTGATTTTTGGGCATCGTGGTGTGGACCATGTATGAGGGAAATGCCTAACGTGGTGAAACTTTACAAGGAGTGTAAGGGAAAGAATTTTGAAATCGTGGGGGTATCTTTGGATCAAAAGAGAGATGCTTGGCTAAATGCGGTAGAGAAAAATAAAATGAAGTGGATTCAAGTGAGTGATTTGAAATCGTGGGGAACGCCTCCCGTGAAATTGTGTAACGTGACGGCAGTGCCTTATACCGTATTGATTGATCCGCAAGGTAAAGTTATTGCGTTGGATCTTAGAGGTGAAGAGTTGATCAAGAAGGTAAAGGAAGTTTTAAATAAATAATAGGGTATGAGGTATTTGTTGTTGACGGTATTTTTATGTGGGTTGTTCTCTTGGACGTGTAACGCGAAAGGGCGTCCCACGGTAGTGAGTGCGGAAATATACGGTTATCAGGGAGATAAAGTACATTTTGATTTTCTTGAGAAGGATGGGATTAATATGGAGTTTCCGTACAAGGACGGACAGTTGATGGAATTCACGGTGGATTTGGATGATATTACTACATTGAAGCTGAATACTTTTATCGAGGTGTTTTTGCAACCGGGAGATTCTATTCATTTGAAGGTTACTTATAAAGGGCGGAGTTATGATAAAGTGGAATTCTCGGGAACTCCAGCGGCAGTGGCGGTGAACACGAAGGTATACGAGAAAGAGATGTTACAGCGTGAACGGCGTTACAAGACGAATATTCCGGCGATGCTGGTGACACAAGTTGATGCCAAGAAGTTCCACGAGGCTACCGTGCAGGAGTTGAAGGATGAAAAAGCTATTTTGGATAAGGTAAAGGGTGAGATTACGCCAGAGATGTATAATATGGTATTATCGAGTATCGAGGGTACGCTGTTGACTAATCTGATTACTTATCCTTACGCTAGTGCCGAAGTGCACAAGAAGAAATTGGAGGATTGTATGACTGCCGATTATTGGAGTGTATTGAAAGAGTATAAGTTGCGTAATGATAAAGCTTCATTGAGAAATAGGGCTTACATGTGTATGTTGTCGCCTTATAAAGATTACGTGAGAGAACGGGAAGCCCGTGCCGCAGGCAAAGAGTATAAGGCACCGACTTCTATTGAGGAGCAATACAAGGATTTGGCAGCTTTTTACGAGGGTGCGTTGAGGGATACGGCGCTTTTCGTGTTCTTGTATGATGCGGTGGCAGCAAATAAGGATTTTGATATGGTCGAGAAGTTGGTGAAAGATTATTTGAAGAAGTATAATAAGGAAAAAGAGTACAAGAAAATATTGAATCAAGTGATGCAATAGGCTTAAAATATAGAGGGAAATATATTCGCACTATATTCCCCTCTAGAATAGATTTTAATTTAAAGCCTCTAAACTAAAAACAATACAAAACTATGCAAAAAAAGAAGTGGATCTGTAGAGATTTAATTATTAAATTGGTTTGTTGTGTTTTTTTATGTGTATTGTTCTCTATACAGAATGTTTTTGGACAGGAACAAGAGTATAAAAACACGAAGATTACTATGAACGTGAAGGATATGAAGTTGAATCAGGTGTTGGACACGTTGGCTTCGGCGGCGAAGGTGAGATTCTTTTATAATCATTCACAGATTGATGTTGATAAGCGTGTTTCTTTCGATGTGAAAGATAGGACGTTGGACTACGTGTTATTGCTTGTGTTAGGCGATCAGTCGGTTGAGGTGGAATACCAGATGAACCGGGTCGTGGTTTTGAAATACAAGAAGTCCGCACAAGGGGTGGTCGTTTTTAAGATTCGAGGGACGGTAATAGATGCGGCAACGAAAGAGACGTTGCCCGGGGCGAGTATTATTCTCAAGGAAAACAAAGCAATGGGTGTTGTGACGGATATTGACGGGAAGTTTTTTATTGAGGTGCCGGAGGGGACTTCTGCCTTGTTGGTGTCTTTCGTGGGATACGAGGAGGAAATTGTTCCGGTGACGGGAAATATGGAGAACGTGGTGATTAAGTTGACCGAGAAGCAGACAGAACTGGAGGATGTTGTGGTGACGGGTATGGCTCCTCGTAAGGTGGAGAGTTTCTCGGGTGGTTACGTGACGGTAAAGGGAAGCGAGTTGAAGAAACTTAGTCCGAATAATTTGTTAAAGGCGCTTCAAGTGTTTGATCCCAGTTTCCGTATCTTGGAAAATAATCGGGCAGGGTCGAACCCGAATGCAATGCCGGAGTTCCGTTTACGGGGAGATGTGCAGTTGGGTAACGGGGGAGTGGATGCGAATAGTATGGAGATGATGATGGGTGATTATTCACAACGCCCGAATATGCCGCTTTTCGTGTTGGACGGTTTTGAAACTACATTGCAGCGTATAGTGGATATTGATCCGGAGCGGGTGGAGTCGATCACAATTTTGAAGGATGCGGCAGCTACCGCTATTTATGGTTCCAAGGCTTCAAATGGTGTGGTTGTCGTGGAAACGAAGAAGCCGCTTCCGGGTGCGTTGAATATATCATATAGCATGAATATGGGTATATCCGTTCCCGATTTATCGGATTATAATTTGATGAACGCGAAAGAGAAATTGGAATACGAGCGACAGGCCGGGGTGTTCACGACCACGAGTCAATTGAATTATTATAATTATTATAAGGCAGAAATTCAGAGAGGAGTAGACACGTATTGGTTATCGGAACCTTTGCGTACAGCTGTAACACATCGCCATACGCTATCTATGGAAGGTGGTGACGAGGCATTGAGGTATAATTTGAGCTTGAATTATTCGAGAGAGCCGGGTGTGATGAAGGAATCGGGCCGAAATACTATGGGGTTAGGATTGTCACTTCAATACCGTCGGAAAAAATGGAATATTCAAAACCAATTAACATTGTCGAACGTGAGGGGTGATAATTCTCCGTACGGTTCGTTTAGCCAGTACACGAGATTGAATCCTTATTACCGGAAGACGGATGAGAACGGAAGATACACGAGTTTCTTGGATCAAAAGATATTGCCGGGTGGAGGTGGAACCGTGACAGTGGTAAATCCGTTGTATAATACTTTGTTTAAATACAAGGATTTTACAGAGAATTTTAATGTGGTGGATAATTTCACGATAGAGTGTGCTATACAGGAAAATTTCCGTGTGTCGATAGGAGCTTCCATAACAAAAGGTATTTCACGTATGGAAAAGTTTAAATCGATGAATCATACTGATTTTATCCCGCAGGAGGACCTAACTAAAAAAGGTTCGTACGAGAAGAATACGGGAGATAATGTGGCGTGGAGTGTGAATGCTTCCGTGAATTATAATTACACGAAGGATAAGCATTTGTTGAGTTTGTTTGCGCGTTGGAATGTGGATGAATCAAAGAATAACAGTGTCAATTTACAAGCATTCGGTTTCCCGAATGATAATATGACTGACTTTTTGTTCGCTTACGAGATGGATGATCGGGTAAGAGGTTCCGAATCAACTTCCCGTACAGTAGGTTTGATAGGACAAGTGAGTTATATGTATGATATGCGCTTTGCTGTTGATTTTAGTGTTCGGGGTGACCTTTCTTCCCAATTCGGAGCGAATACGGGTATGGCTCCTTTCTGGGCTGCCGGTGCTCGTTGGAATATACACCGGGAAAAATGGTTTCAGAATACATTAATATCTAATTTGGTTGTACGAGGTTCGTATGGAGTCACGGGTTCTCAAAGTTATTCCCCGTATCAGGCGAAAGAAACTTATACTTACGACGATTTGTTGTTCCCGTATCCTTCTTCGGATATTTTAGGTGCTCAATTGAAAGGAATAGGTAATCCGGATTTGGGATGGTCCACGACGAAGAACCGGAGTTTGGCTCTCGAGATTGGGTTGTGGAATAGTCGGGTGAATGCATCATTCTCGTATTATAATAATTACACGGATGAGTTGTTGTTGGATTACAATATAGCGCCTTCAACCGGTTTTGCGTCAAAGACGATGAACGTGGGTGCGGTTGAGAATGAAGGGTATGATATTCAGTTCAGCGTGATGCCTGTTCAGGATTATGAGCGGCAGATTCAATGGAGTGTTTCCGCAAATGGCTCGCATAACAGAAACGTGATCAAGAAGATTTCGAATGAGATGAAGGCGATGAATCAAAAGAATCTGGAGAAGAAAGACGGTTCTCCGGAAGCTATTTATGAAGAGGGGAAGTCCACGACACAGTTGTTTGTTGTTCCATCCTTGGGAATAGATCCGGCAACGGGGCAGGAAGTGTTTTTGACTCGTAACGGGGAAAAGACTTATATTTGGGATCCGCTCGATAAGATTGCTGTCGGGGATCAGGAACCGAAATTGAGAGGTGCTATTTCTTCCGCGTTCACGTATAAGAATTGGAGTGTTGCTTTAGCTTGTACTTACGAACTGGGAGCATGGTGGTATAATCAAACGTTGGTGGATAAAATTGAAAATTCCAGTGCGGCGTATAATGTGGATCGTAGAGCGTTATCCAGTCGTTGGAGTCCTGAAAACCGGAATGCCCGTTATAAATCAATGTCGATTGTCAGCCAGCAAACGGGGATGAGCAGTCGTTTCGTTCAAAAGCGTAATGAGTTGTCCTTTACATCTTTGTCTGTTGGTTATCGTTTTGACCCGAAGAATTTTAAGTTCTTGCAGGCTTGCCGGATAGCAAGTGTGTCATTGAATGCCACGATGGAGGATTTAGGACGAATTTCTTCGATCAAGACGGAGCGGGGGTTGGATTATCCTTTTGCCCGGATGTTTAACGTGTCCTTGTCGGTATTGTTTAATTAAAATGTGGAGGAGTACAAGATGAGAAATATATTAGTAGTTGCAATTTGTACCGTTTCATTGTTTTTATCGTCCTGTCAGGATTGGATAGATGTGAACCCCAAAACGGATATCGAGGCAGAGAAATTCTTTACTTCGGAGGATGGTTTTAAAAGTGCATTGACGGGTTTATATAGTATGATGACTCTTGAAAAATCGTATGGTAGACAAATGACATTCGATTTTGTAGAGAAATTGGTACAACGATATGATAATTATGCCCCGGGAGCTGTTACGGATGAGGAGCGTGCGGCAATATACAAGTATGGTGAGACTACAAGTTCTAAAAATGCCATAGCCGATATTTGGTTGAAATTGTATAACGAGATAGCGAATATCAATAATTTCCTGCAATATCTTGAAACGAACGGGGATGTTATTTTGACGGAAGGTTATCGAGATTTGATGAAGGGTGAGGCTCTTGGGTTACGGGCTTTCCATTATTTCGATATATTGCGTTTGTGGGGGCCGATTTATTCGTTGGATTCCACGAAGTTATGTATCCCTTTCCGGGACAAGTTCGATTCGGAGAGCGCTCCTATGATGGCTGCTAATGAAGTTGTTAAGCGCATTGTTGCAGATCTTCAGGCGGCTGAAGAGTTGTTGAAAAATGATCCGATGAATTACGAGCATGTGGCTGAAGAGCCTTTTATCGGGCAACGCAAGCATCGTATGAATAAGTTTGCGGTGAAAGCGATGTTGGCACGTGTATATCTATATCGGGGAAATAAAGAGTTGGCTGCACAGTATGCTCGGGAAGTGATTGAAAAATCCGGCTTAGAACTTGTTCGGAATAATCAGCAGGATGTTTCTTTATATGGAGAGACCGTTTTTGGTCTTGCCATGTATGATATGGAGGAGAAATTGAAAAATTACTGGGTGAATGGTTCCTCTTATGATGTGCAGTATTATATTACGGGAAATAATGCAAACGGATTGTTCGAGATTAACGAGGGAATCGGTTTGAATGATATGCGTTATCGTTCCGGGTATGGTTTTAATCATACGGCTAGTAATCTTTTGATGTGTCGCAAATATCTTGGTGAGGGGTTGTATGGAGAAAAAATACCTTTGATTCGATTAGCCGAGATGTATTATATTTTGGCTGAATCTGTGGCTTTGTCCGAGTGTGGGCAATATATTAATACGGTGAGAACTACTCGGGGTATTTCCAGAAGTAATAATTTGGGAACGGATGTGACGGAGGAACAACGGTTGGAGGTGTTGGATAAGGAGTACCGGAAGGAGTTTTTCGCGGAAGGACAGTATTTTTATTTCTTGAAAAGACATAATAGGAGTACGTTTTATCGTTGTCCCGTGGAGAACTTTTCTGCTTATGTTCTGCCGGTTCCGGATGACGAGAAAACTTATGGAGAAGCCGAGTGATTTAAAAATGTAAAGAATTGGTTATGAGAAAGTATATATTATATATAGGTTTTTTGTTGCTCTCTTTTGCATCGTGTCAGGAGAAAGAGATTATCAGTTATTCGTTGGAGCGAGATGGGCTGCAATTTAATTATGACACGAATGCTTTAAGGGTTACTGTTGATTTCATGAAAGAGTACGTAACGGATACGATGCGGTGGGGACCGGGTGATAACGATTATTATTTGGAGCCCAAGTATTCGGGAGATTCTTTGTTAAAAAAAGGTGTGAAGTTGAATTTGTATTTGATGGGACGTGCCGCAGATTATGATCGGGAGTTTCGATTGAAAGCTAAGGTCGGAGAGGGAGAAGATCCAACGGCAGTTTCATTTTTGGAGTTTGAACCTTCATATGTGTTTCGTGCCGGACAGTTAAAGGATACGGTAGAGGTGTACGTGTTGAATCCAAAAGTGCGGAAAGAATTTACCGTGAGCATCGTGTTCGACGTGGAGAATTCGGATCCTTCTTTGGAACTGGGGGCAGCGGAAAAGGATGAATATCGTGTACGGTTGATTAATCGATACCCGCAACCGAGAGAATGGGATGATGATGTTGTAGGAGAGTATACGGAAGATAAATATGCATTTATGGTTACTATTTTGAAGACCTTGTATAACCCGTATGCTAATTGGAGTGAGGACCTTAAGACTTTGAATGAAGCGTTGGTGGAATATAAGGCTTTACACCCGGACGAAGAGGTGGATTTTTCGTTCCCGGAACCGCCGGCTCCACAGTGGTGGAATTATCCTCCTCATTTAGCTATATTGGGAGAGTATTCTATGGCTAAACATACTTTTATGCAGGAGGTGCTTAGTGCTGCAGACTATGAAAGTTTTGTCTACTGGTATGCGGAGTGGGATGCGGTTAGGTTAAATCAGTTGTTGAGAAATGCTTATGATCAATATAACACAGAGCATCCGGATAATCCGTTGCCGTTCGAGCAGTTCCCGGTATTGTAAGCAAAGAAGAATGTCTATGAATTTGTAAAATAGGAATATGATGAAGAGAATAATAGTTATATTGAGTTTTGTCACGTGGCTTCTTTGTGGATGTTATGATGATAAAGGAAACTACGATTACAAGGATATAAACACGATCGAAGGGCTTACCTTCGATCCCGTGCCAGAGGTTGTTACGGAAGGGACTTCGTACCGGTATACTTATCGGCAACCGATTCAAGAGGAGTTGTCTGTTACTTATTCTCCTGTTTTTTCTCAGAGTGAGGTCGAGGGGGAAGAGAATATGGAGTATTTGTGGGTGGTGAGTTATCGTGAAGGTAATGAGAATGTTATGGATAGTGTCTTCACGAAGGAATTAACACTTACTTATCCGGTTCGGAAATCATCCAGTTATAATGTTAAGTTCCGATTGACGGATACAAAAACCGGAATTAGTACTTACCGGGATTTTACGATGGGAACAAGATTACCTTTTGTACATGCGTGGTTCGTGTTGAATGGAGAGGAAAACAATCGGAAATTGTCTACGGTGGAGGATCCGGATTCCACGCATGCGATTATTACTTTGGATGCTTATCGGGAAACTTGGGATGTGGAGCGGTTTCAGAAAGCGAATTCATTGATGTTTGCGGGATCAGTTTCTTATACTCGAGATATGGAACGTTTTTACGTGGTTCAGTCTGATTCTGCATCATTTATGCTTCCTTTTGCCTTGGAAGATGCTAAGGCTTCACGGAATTTATTCGCTCCGGGATTAAACCCGACTAATCTGGCGTATGGAGTTTCCCATGTATTGTGGAGGAATGCTATTGTTGTCGATGATGCCGGAAAATTTTATCATTCGGGTGATAGTGGATTCTATTTTGCGGGTTTGGCAGAGGATAACGTACAGAACTATGTGATAGATAAGATTTATATGTCACAATCCGGTTTCGTGACGGTGTGGGATAAGGTGAATCGAAAATTTATGTCCTATCGTCTGAATGGAATGAATGGTTGTTATAATTTTGGTGTGAGTGAAGATATCTATCCTCAAGAGGCTGTCGAGTATAATCTGGAAAAATTGACTCCATTTCCTGTTGAAGGACTTCAAGAGGTAGATAAACAAGGTGTTACTCATAATATGGAGATATTGTGGTTGGGTAAAGGAATTTCGGTAAATTCCAGTGAAGAAGGTGCTACGGCAATAGGTGTGATGAATGATACTTGTTATTTGTTGAAAATAGAAGCTAGTAGTAAAGGAGGTAAATCGGCAAAGGCGGATGAGTCCCCGATAAAAGTAGTTCGTGAAAAATTAGGTAAGTTAGGTTTTAACGGAAATACATGTTTTGCCACAACGGTTGCCTTCATGGACCAATTTTTATACACAGAGGAAAGTAAAGTTTATTTGTTTAATGTCGTAACAAAAGAAAAAGTGGAACTTTATGATGCAGGAAATGTGATTACCCGGTTGAAATTCAGGTCTGATTCGGAGGGGGATTTTCAGTATGAAAGTGAACCTTACAGGACGTTGGGTGTCGTGGTAAATGCAGGAGGACAGGGTGAATTGCATGAAGTTGTATTGAGTGTGGGAGGTGATTATGTTGACTCGCACGTGTTTACGGGGTTTGGAGTGATTAAAGATGTTGTTTACACGGCGATAACCAGAAGATTGAATTAATTATGTGGAAGTTATTTGTATTAGGTTGTTTATTTTTCCCCGGGATTGTTTTCGGGGAAAAGAAAAAATTCACGATTAACGGAGCAATTCCGGAGATGCCCGAGGGAAAAATGATTGTAGTTTCACAAGAGGTAGGGCGTGTGGATACCTTGGGGCAAGGTGATATCGTAAGTGGTAAATTCGTGATTGAAGGTGAGTTGGATGAGCCTCGTGTAGCTTTGATTTATGTGGCTGGTTACGGTGGTGGTTTTGTATTTATTTTGGACACGGATGCACCTTACGAGATGGAATTGTTTCAATCCGGAAAGAGTGTGATTAGGGGAGGAAAGTTGCAAAAAGAGTTGAACGTCTATCAAGAAGCCGTGACAGAGGAAAATCAAAAGATTCGGAAAGTAAAGATGGAATTGGAAGAGGCTTCTGCCGCCAAGCATTTCAGGACAGTGAACGAGTTGAAAGGAAAATTGGAACAGGTAACGGCAGACGCTCAAAAACGTTTGGGTGTTATCGTGGAAAGAAATAAAGACAATGTACTGGCGGCTTATGTGCAGACTGCGGGCATGGAACGGATGGATTTGAACGGATTGAAAATGTGTTATGCCGGATTATCGGATAAGGCAAAACACACGGGGCCGGGGAAATTGATGGCTGCGCGTATTCGGGCGTTAGAGGGCGTGGAAGTAGATGCCGTGGCTCCGAATTTTACGTTGCCTACTCCAGAAGGGAAGGAGATTGCCTTGTATGAGGTAAAGGGAAAATTGAAAATCATCGATTTTTGGGCTTCGTGGTGCGGCCCCTGCCGAATGGAGAATCCGAATATGGTGAAGTTATACAACGATTTTAAAGAGAAAGGGCTTGTCGTGGTAAGTGTTTCTTTGGACGAGAAAAAAGACAAATGGGAAGAGGCGATTAAAAAAGACGGTCTGACATGGTTGCACCTTTCGGATTTGAAAGGTTGGCAAGGTGATGTGGTAAAAATGTATAACATCGATGCCGTACCGACCATTCTGGTGCTGGACGAGAACAACCGGATTATAGCCAAGAATCTTAGAGGGGAAAAGTTAAGAGCTTTGGTATCTGATAGATTAGAATAGAATTGGTGTTCTTGTTAAAAGAAATTGTTCAAAAAAGGGAGAACTCTAAGTTTCCATCCTTTTTTGAACAATTCCTTTTTTATATGATTCTTGTTTTGTTATCTTTGTATGTGTTTGTGTAAAATATATTAATTGCTAAAAGAGAAACAATGCGAAGATTATTGTTGTGCGTGGTATTCGTTCTGTGGTGTACCTTGTTGAAAGCCCAATACGAGGGAATGGAGTATTATTGGGAACAGGATTCGGCAGTGAAAGCAAAATTGGAACGGTGGCAGGATTTGAAGTTCGGTTTTTTCGTGCACTGGGGACCGTATAGTCAGAAAGGATATTGTGAATCGTGGACGATTTGTTCGGAAGATGTGGATTGGATTCAACGGGACACGACGATTTCTTATGACGAGTATTACCGGAATTACGTGGATTTGAAAAAGACGTTTAACCCGGTGAAGTTCGACCCGGATAAATGGGCGGAATTGGCAAAGGAAGCGGGAATGAAGTATTTCGTGTTCACGACGAAGCATCATGACGGTTTCTGTATGTGGGACACGAGGGAAACGGATTATAAAATAACTTCTAAAGAATGTCCCTATCACACGGCGGAGAAAGCGGATGTGTTGAAAGAGATATACCGGGCTTTCGGGGAGCGGGATTTTATGATCGGGGCGTATTTCTCGAAACCGGATTGGAATAGTCCTTATTATTGGTCGGATCGATGGCAGCATGGCGACCGGAACGTGAATTACAAAATCAAGGAACACCCGTGGATGTGGGAAAAGTTCTGTAATTTTACTTTTAATCAAGTGAAGGAATTGATGACCGGATACGGTCCCGTGGATATTCTTTGGCTAGACGGTGGTTGGGTTGCACCCGAGAACCGGGGACAAGATATCAGGTTGGACAAGATTGTTGATATGGCTCGGGGGTATCAGCCCGGATTGATCGTGGTAGATCGTTGGGTGGGTGGAAAATACGAGAATTATCGTACCCCGGAACAGAAGATTCCCGAGAAGCCGTGGGATTACCCGTGGGAAACCTGTATGACCATGGCGAATCAATGGTCGTATCTGCCGGGAGACAAATATAAACCTACCCGTGAGTTGGTTCATAACCTTGTGGATATTGTCAGCAAAGGGGGAAACTTCCTGTTGAACGTGGGAGTGGACGGGAACGGAGAGATTCCGCCGGAAGGAATAAAGATTATGAAAGAGCTCGGGGCTTGGATGAAAATTAACGGGGAAGCCATTTACGAAACCCGACCGATAGCCCCGTACAAAGAAGCGAAGATTTGTTACACGAGGCACAAGAGTAACGGGAAGATTTATGCCATATACTTGAATGACGAGGATGAACCGAATCCGCCTTCCCGGATTATGCTTTACAGTATAAAGCCGGAAAAAGGGACAAAGGTTTCGTTGTTGGGATACAAGGGTAATTTAAGCTACAAACGGGTAGGCAATGGAATACTCGTAACCTTGCCGGCTTCATTCGTGAAGAATCCGCCATGTGGGCACGCGTGGAGTCTTTGTATATTTTAAAACCCGTTCAATTGCATCGTGGCGGTCGGGATAAGCAAAATAAACCCGATGACGATCAAAAATAAGATAAACTTCCAGAAGAATTTTACCCAAACGTCATAAGGTATACGTGCGATACCTAAAGCTCCGATCAGAACCCCGGAAGTGGGGGTGATCATGTTGGTAAAGCCGTCACCGAATTGGAACGCCATAACGGTAGCTTGTCTGGATAACCCGATCACATCGGAGAACGGTGCCATAATCGGCATGGTTAGGGCTGCCTTTGCAGAACCGGACGGAATGATGATATTGATCATCGTCTGGATGAGATACATGACTCCTAACGAGAGTACCTTCCCCGTTTCGTTCATGAGATTTGCCAATGAATGAAGAATGGGATCAATGATATGCCCCTCCTGTAAGATGATAATAATTCCCCCCGCAAGTCCCACAACCAACGCCGCGGAGAGAATATCTTTCACTCCGGCAATAAAAAGTTTTACAATGTTATCGGCATTCTCCTTTGCGGCGAAACCGGATAAAATACCCATGGCCAAAAATAATCCGGATATTTCGGGTAAATACCAACCGTAGCCCATGACTCCCACGATCAGGAAAAGAATCGTGAAGCCCAGAATAGTCAATATAAAAAAGTGATAGGATTTTCGTAGCGAGAAAAAACCGATCAACGCGAATAATATGGTTAGGACGGGGAGTACAAAGGTGGTCAAACTGGAGTGTTCTCCGATAGATAACGTGGTGCGGGGGAAATAGAACGAGAAAATGGCAAGTCCCGAAAGGATAAAAAGATAAACCATCCAAGAGGAGGAATAGGTTTTATATTCTATTTCTTCGGTGGTAGCTACTTTCTCTTTACGCCAATGGCTGTCGAGATTGTAGACTAATGATGCTTTCGGGTTCTTTTTCACCTTTG
Source organism: uncultured Butyricimonas sp. (assembly GCF_959596855.1). Classification (NCBI taxonomy): domain Bacteria; kingdom Pseudomonadati; phylum Bacteroidota; class Bacteroidia; order Bacteroidales; family Odoribacteraceae; genus Butyricimonas; species uncultured Butyricimonas sp. The sequence goes on along the minus strand of NZ_CAUFYA010000003.1, from coordinate 24,822 downwards.
CCGCGTAACGCAGTACCCAAGCGATCATAATCACGTTGAGAATCGCCCAACAGAACAAGCGATATTCAAACCCGGAAAATAACGGTAAGTCGGATAGCCCTTGTGCTATGCCTATCGTGAACGGGTTGAGAATGGCCCCGGCAAAACCGACATGAGCGGCAACGTACACCATGCATACGCCCGTGAGGGAATCGTACCCCATGGATATCGCCAAAGGAACGATGATAATAACGAAAGCCAGTGTTTCCTCGCTCATGCCGAATATGGCACCGAAACTACTAAAAAGTAGCATGACCATCGTGATAATAATATTGTTTACACCTAGTTTGCGTATAATCCCGATGTGTTCCAGTTTTCGCGTGGAACGCAGGAAAGAGAAAATCCCCACGTCAATTGCCTTACTGTTGTTCATGATCCAGAAAGCTCCGCCGATGATCAATATAAACGCGATAATGCCCGCCTGCTTCTCGAACCCGTTGAAGAGTGCGGAGAATACTTGCCATGTCTGCGGGCTCTTGGCAACCTCATGAAATGAATCGTTCACGATAACCGTGCGTTCCACGCCGTTTACATCGACGGTTTTCCGCGCGTATTCACCCCCCGGAATAATCCATGTCAGGATAGCACAGATGATAATAATCGAGAATACAATAGTGTAAGTGTGCGGAACTTTCTTTAGCATAAGTGGTATTTTTGATTGAGGTTTCAAACATACAAAAAAAAGAGAAGATTTTAATTATTTTTGCGGTAGGATAATAAACAAGTAGATGATAACAGAAGAAAAGCAAGATAAAGTATTCACCCGGGATTTTTTCCGGAAGGTGGGGAAAGCGATACATGATTATCGCTTGATTGGTGACGGGGATCGGGTACTCGTGGGCATATCCGGGGGAAAAGATTCCTTGGCGTTGTTGGAGGTATTGGCGATGCGGGCAAAGGATCCGAAGCAGGATTACACGGTGATAGCCGCCCATATTGCCGTCGAGGATGTGTCATACGAGGTGGATAGCGATTACTTGCGAGCCTTTTGTGAACGCTTGGGTGTGGAATACGTGTATCGGACAATTCGGTTGGATATGACAGTAAACCCGAAGAAACCTGCTTGTTTCGTGTGTTCGTGGCATCGGCGTAAAATGCTTTTCGATATTGCCAAGGAATACGACTGTAAAAAACTGGCTCTCGGGCATCATCGGGATGACGCGGTGGAAAGCCTTATGATGAGCATGATTTTTAACGGAACGATTTGCAGTATGCCGCCCCGGTTGGAGATGTTCAAGAATACTTTCACGTTGATTCGTCCGTTGATTTATCTTTCCAATGACGAGACTTTGCGCTATGCCGAAATGCGACAGTTCAAGAAACAAAAGAAGCATTGTCCTCACGAGAAAGCGACAAATCGGGATGCGGTGAGTAAATTGATAGACCAAATGGAAGCCGTATCTCCTCATGCACGGAGTAATCTTTTTGCCTCGATGCGGAATATACGTGAGGAATATCTTCCTTGAGCATTCGGGGTGACAGACATTCTATCAGATATATATGACGTTTTTTTTGTTTATAAAATATTTGCGGGGAAAAATTGTTTAATTCAAAAAAAGGTCATAAATTTGTCTGCAAGAGGAGAGGAATTCTAATTTATGGAATTCTTTACTAGATAAAGGCACTTATTGGAGGATAAGTGTCATTTATTTTTTTATATATGAATTTAAGATTTTAATATTATATGCTATGACAAAGAAGGTATCTTATGTAACTAAAGAAGGGCTAAAAAAATTGCAGGAAGAGCTGGACAATCTGCAAAACGTGGAGCGCCCTAAGATCTCCAAGGCAATCGGTGAAGCCATTGAAAAGGGAGATATCTCCGAGAATGCAGAGTATGACGCCGCGAAAGATGCTCAAGGTTTGCTTGAGGCAAAAATCGCACAGCTTCAAGATACAATTGCCAGTTGCCGGATTATCGACGAATCCCAAATTGACACCTCAAAGGTACAGATTTTGAACAAGGTGACCATCAAGAATGTGAAAACGAAAGCGACAATGACTTACACGTTGGTGTCCGAGAGTGAGGCTGACTTTAAGGCAGGGAAATTGTCCATCACGACTCCTATCGCGAAGGCTCTGATCGGCAAAAAGCTGGGTGATAAAGTTGAAGTACAAGTGCCGGCAGGAATGATGGAATTCGAGATCATGGACATCTCAATCTAATTGAAAATGGAGAATTGAAAATGAGCGAGAGAATTTGTGTGTGTGAAATCTAAAATCATAAATCTAAAATCGTAAATTAATACATGGCTTCAATTTTCACGAAGATTATAAATGGTGAGATCCCGTCATACAAGGTGGCGGAGGACGAGAACTATTACGCGTTTTTGGATATTGCGCCGATGCAAAAAGGGCACACGTTAGTGGTGCCGAAAAGAGAAGAAGATTATATCTTCGACTTGACAGATGATGAATTAGCGGGTTTGATGGTATTTGCCAAGAAAGTGGCAAAAGCTATCGAGAAAAGTGTACCGTGCAAGCGCGTTGGTATTGGTGTGTTAGGGCTGGATGTCCCACATGCTCACGTGCATCTGGTTCCATTAGTGGAGGGAAACGAATTGAATTTCAGTAACCCGAAGAAACAATTCCCGAAAGAGGAAATGGAAACTTGTGCCAAGTTGATTCATAGTAATTTGTAACATTATTAGACAATTTATTACCGGGGACGCATTTAAACGTCCCTTTTTTTGTAAAATGGAAAAGAAAAAATTATATAACGCCTACGAGCAACACGAGGGATACAATTGTTTCGGTTGTGCGTCCGGTAACGAGCATGGGTTGCGATGCGAGTTCTACGAGGAGGGGGAGTATATTACTTGTTACTGGACTCCCCGTCCCGAGTTTCAAGGATTTTTTCATGTTTTGCATGGAGGAATCCAAGCTACTTTAGCGGATGAGATTGCCTGCTGGAACATTTTCGCCAAGGTACAGAGTGCGGGAGTTACTATCGCGCTGGATATGAAATATCGTTCAACCGTGTACACGGACCGGGGCGAAATTTTCATGCGCTCCCGTATCGTGGAACAGAATGCCCGTGTTGCCAAAATGCATGTCGAGATATTCAATGCCGACGGCTCCTTGGGAAGTGAAGCGGAAGTTACTTATCGGATTTTTCCTGAAAACGTGGCCAAAGAGCGTCTTGGGTGGACGGGTATCGAGGCTTTTCATCAAAATTAATTTTATATAGGGAAAATATGAAGTATAAAAACGTAGTGTGGGATTGGAACGGGACATTGTTGGATGACGTGAAGATTAGTGTAAATACGATTAACCGGATGTTGAGAAAAAAACGGTTGAATGAACTGACCGTGGAGGAATATAAATCCATATTCGGTTTTCCGGTGAAGGACTACTACGAGGGAATCGGTTTCGATTTCAAACATGATGATTGGGAAACTGTTTCCCTTGATTTTGTCGACACTTACGAGGAGTTGGCAAAAGATGTCGTGTTGACTCCGGGGGTAGTGTCTGTATTATCGGGATTGAAAGAAATGGGTGTACGGCAATATATATTGTCGGCTTTGCAGGAAAACTTATTGGAAGATATGCTGGAACGTTTCGGTATCCGCGATTATTTCGAGGGTGTGTGCGGGTCAGATAATATCTATGCTGACGGTAAGATTGCCAGAGGTGAAAGAATGTTGGACGTGTATCCGATAGAGCCCCGTGAAACTTTAATGGTGGGAGATACGCTACATGACGCGGAAGTTGCCGAGGCACTAGGCTTTAATATCAGGCTGTACGCCGGAGGGCACAATAGCGCTGAACGTTTGCGAGAAAAAGGAATTGTATTGGAACGGATGGATATGTTGTTACACGAAGTTCGATAATTGAAATGAAAAAGCCTATAAAGTCAGACTGAGTTCTTTTGACTTTATAGGCTTTTAATCTGTTTTTTATTTCCCCTCTAATGCTCTGTTCAGAGAGAACAACAACATCCGGTAATGTTCCCGTGTTTCTCCTGTCGATGTGGGGATTTTACTTTCAAGTAGCGTTTTCACTTTATTTGCCATGGTAAACAAATACTGCTTGGAATTGTCAATCGCTTCTACATCCACCTCGTCTTGCCAGTTATAGCCATAACCAATGCCGTGCAGGCGTAGCTGTTCGGCAACGAAGCTGTCCCCGTGCTCCCGTTCCATAGACTTCAACGTTTTGTAGAATTTCCGAACCATACCCGATTCGTCCAGCCCATAGTTCTTCAACTCGTCCAGAGAGGTCAGGAAAAATTTCCCTTTCTTTTTCATGCTATTCCCGACAACATCATTGATCATCACGATAGCGTTCGTTTGCAGCAATTTATCCCCGTTCGTCAACGCCTTCCCCCGGATGGTATTTTCCCATATCCCGTTATACAAGTCGTCGAAATACGCTTTCAACGTGTAAGGATCGTCCGACACGTGGGCAGAAAGAATTACCCGTTGATAAGAGGACAGCAGACTTTGAGCAAGCACCGATCTCACGACATCCGCCTCGCTGATCCGAAGGGTCAACTTCTTGCTCAACGGTTTATTGTACAGCCAGTCGCAATCCCGGAATTGTTTCAACGCCCATTGTAAAGAAGCTTTTTGCACCTCTTTTGGCACGGAACGGTAACGGTCACCCGGGGTTCCCTCTTTCACGTCAGTCAAGTAAATACCACCCACGTTATACATCACGTTCGTGATATACCGGTAATATTGTTCCATCAACTGTTCCAACAATTGTTGCTTGTGCGAGCCGTCCGGGTCATCTGCGATCCACTCGTCCATGTGGGATAAAATATATTTCAGGTTACGGATGCCGTAATCTCCCGCCTTCATCGGGTCATCGCCCAAATCTTCCTCGATAGCACTCGGGTCATAGCGTTCCAGTAATTGTTGCCGTCCGTAACGGTAGCACGGGTCTCCGGCTTTCTCGTCGAGCCATGATTCGAGTACGGGGACTTCCTCCCGTGCCGTGCGGGCTTCCGGTATCGGTTGGTATGCCCAGCGGATTAGGAATTCGTCATAAATTCCCAAGTCGGGAGGTGTAAGTTTCACGCCTTTATCCCCCGGTTGTGCCACGTAATTGTAGCGCGCGTAATCCATGATGGAAGGAGTGGTCCCGTATTTTTGCGTGAACGTGACGGAACGCAACGAGTCCACCGGATAGGCAGCCGATGCGGCCATGTTGTGCATGAACCCGAGGCAGTGTCCCACCTCGTGTGCTACCACGTAAGCGATAGACTCTTTCACGATCTCATCCGGCATCTTCTTGTCGCGTACGGACGGGTCTATTTGTGCTGTCTGGATAAAACGCCATTGGTTGATCAATTGAATCACGTTGTTGTACACCAGTACCGATGCGTTTACGATCTCTCCGGTTGTCGGGTCTATCCACGAGGGGCCCATGGCATTGGCTGTGGTTGACGGTATATACCGGATACAGGAATATTTCAAGTTATCCGGATCGAAATTCGGGTCATCTTTCGGGAAGTCCAATGCCCGCACTGCGTTCTTGAACCCGATTTTCTCGAAAGCCTTATTCCAGCGTTCCGTTCCTTCCTTTATCGGTTGTTTCCACAATTCGGGAAATGCGTCATCCACGTAAAACACGATCGGTTTCACGGGTTCAACCAATTCTCCCCGTGCATACGCTTCAGCATCTTTCGGTTCCAATCGCCAGCGGTGGATCATGGAATAAATCCCCACTTCGTCTTGTTCCGTCGAGAAATGTTGTTTGTCTGTCAGGAATATCCCGATACGGGTATCGGCGATACGGGGACGCATTTTCTCTTCCGGCAACAATAGCAGGGTACGGGTAACTTGTATACTCGTGGGCTCGTCCGCGCGTATCGTGAAAATACCGAATACCGTCATGGTCACCTTGTAGGCTAAGTCCGTCTTTATCGTGGCGTTATCCTCGAAAGCTTTGATTTCCCGCAGGGCTTCTCCCTCGCTGTTAGGACTGGATTTGATAGAGATAAATCCACCGTAACTCTTGGGTAAAGAGGGTAACATATCATTATGACGGGCAAAGAAATCCGTCACGTCGAACACCACGGCGGTGCTGTCGTTATTATACGTTTCGATTTTAAATCTTTTCAATACCGGATCGGTAAGACTCCGCTCCAACGCGATCTTCATCCCCTCTTCCCGCTCATTATAGGTTGCCTTGGTATTAACCCTCCTCAGGTAGATAGAGCTGTCTGTTCGCGTAAATTTCACGTGTAGCGGGTCTTCCGGCTTGTAACCGACCTCACAAAGCAGGTTGTCGCTGGCACTGGTTAACGTGGAGGCCAGTAACATATCTCGTCCAAGGTACACCACGGGTAACTCGATATAGAGTTTTCCCCCTACCTTATGCAGGGAGATAAAATCCCCTTTTGCCGTTACGCGCCCGGCTTTCTGTACCAGTTTGTCATATTTACTGGTTTTTACTACTTCCTTTTCTTTCTTTTTCCTGTCTGCTGCGTTCATCTCTCCAAAAGAAAGTAAGAATAAACCGGAGAGTAGCGCCGAAACAATCTGTGTCGTTATTTGTTTCATATTATTCAATATAATCTAAAATATTTGTTTGTCTTGCGTTATTCTTTCACTTTTGCAAAACGGAATACTAGAGGGAACATTTCCATATCACCTTCAAACATTTCGTAGGTATCATACAAAAATTCGATAGGCTCATATTGCAGTATTCTGATCTCCAATACCTCACCGCCTTCCACGAGACGCATACCTATGGTGGTTTCTTCTTCTTTTACTTGGTTGGGTGAGAAATGAAGATTCACCTTATCACATCTGACAGAAGTAACTAAAGCTAGATCGGTAAGTGTTTCCCATAAATATTCCTCCCCTGTGGAACCGATATGGATTTCTGTGTCCCTGAAATAATTCCGTAAATCACCTGTCATGTGTACTTTTATCATATCCATTCCGTCTTCCGTGACAAATTCCAGAATATCCGTCGCGGAATTATTGGTGGGTAGGGCAGTCAGATCGTCCGGGAAATCTCCTCCAACGAGCATTTCCATATAATCTTGACACATGAAAGCGGAATAAGTCCATTTCCCGGCTAATTTATTCATGGAGAGCGGGCCTACTATGGGAATTTCCATTTCGTTATAGTTCCCGAAGTAGAAACTTTCGTCCGGTAGGGTCAGAGCTAACTCGAGTCGGTCGTGCCCTTCTTCTACCAGTAGATAACGGACTTTGATCTCTGCTTTGTCTTCGCCCGGCTTTATCACGAATGCATTCACGTCACCCTCTATCTCGTAATGGACTCCTGCTTCCGCCGTGGTCCCGTTGCCAATCACGAACGGGATTGAAAGAGGTTCGGTAGAATTGTATTTACCCGTGACGGCTCCGGCCACGGTTACTTTCACGATAAGTTCGTCTTCTAATTCCCGCCAATCTCTCTCGAATGAAATAATCATTTGTTCTTTGGTTTCAATCGGGATAATGACAACTCTTTTATCGCCCAATTGAAATCCCGCCACGGGTTCCAGTTCTAAACGGATTTCCCTGTCCTCGTTGTAATTTTCTTTCGGCTGGATTTGTATTTTTGCTCTATCTTGTCCGGCTTCCAGTACAAACTCGTCTGCGCTCAGTTCGTAATCTTCCCCTCTGACAGCTGAGCCTCCAACCGTGAATTTAACCACGGTTTGTTCCTCCACGGCACCATCGGCTCTCAATTCCACTTCAAGAGCGCCGTTCGCCTGTAATATATAAATTGATCTACCGAAAGACAATGATGCATCGTCATTATTATCGTCATGACAAGAGAGCATCCCGTATGTTAGTAGAGTCAATAAAAATATCCATATATTTTTCATGATATTTTATTTTTCTGTTAAATACTATCGTATTGCGTTATTGTATTCTTCTTTTCTCTCTTTGATGATTTCTCGGTCAGCCTCTGTCAGTACCTTACCTTTCGGCAATATATACCGGGAAGTAACCAAGCCTTCTTTGGGAGGAAGATCGTCCGTGTCATTGCATCCGGTCAAACCGAAGAACAAACATATGGCCAGTATAAATAATATTTTTTTCATGATTACTTTATTTTTGATTGTACACTTAATCTTCGTACCCTTCATTTTGAATCAGGTCGGGTAGTAATTCTATATCTTTTTTCGGGAGGGGAGCCGTGTAGAGATATTTACTGGTAATATATTTTTTCCCTTCTGCGGTTCCCCAGAACTCCGGTCGTCCGTTACGTTTTAGTTCAAACCACCGGTCTCCTTCCATGAACAATTCCTTGCGGCGTTCGGAAAGGATCACTCGCATTAGTTTGGATAGCGTCTTTCCGGTAGCATTAACTTGGATAAGGTCATTGTCTCCGATTTCCGGCAAATTGTCTTTCGTGTAGGCTACATAGTTCTCTATACGTTTGGAACGCAATAAATTCAAATATTCCAAAGCGTGGGATTCATCCTCTTGGTGCAAGTAACTCTCTGCCAGCATCAGACACATCTCTGCACTTCGTACATTGGCGCACACGTTTTTTTGAGCCAGACGTTGTTTGTTAAATGACAGTTCGTAACGGATATCCTGTTTTCCGTCCGTGAATAATTCCACGAGTTCTTTGCTTACCGGACGATATTTGCGATCTTCTATCGCGAAACCGTATGTCATATCGGATACTCCCATTCCTCCTACTGTATAAGAACGGATGAGAACGTTTCCTTTTTTCTCGTTTTTACTTTGAATCATATCCACGTATGCCTGTCCTGCCAGTAAGGGGTATTTTTCAAGTAATTCTTGTGCCAAGGGAATTACCTTGTCCCATTTCTGGGCCCAGAAATAAAGTTTTGCCAAGTAGGCTTTTGCCACGTCAGACGTGAAAATCCAAACTTCATCTTTAACGTTGTAATCTATAGCCGCTAAAAGATCTTTTTCTATAAATTCGAAAGTTTTTGTCCAGCTTGACCGTAACGGGCGTTCTTCCATATCAAAACTTTCGACTAGCGGTAATCCGAGTAACTCGTTTTCGCGAGATTTGTCATATGGTTCACAGAAAGTGCGCAGCAGATTGTAGTAACATACCGAACGGAGACAATATGCCGTGCCTAACACGTTTTTTTCTAATGTTTCATTTCCGTCATTTAAATTGTCAATGACAATGTTACAATCACGAATATACCCGTACAAGTATTCATATCCGTCAGAGATGTCGTTCAGTCCGTCTCCCACGTAGGTTTTTAGGGCTCCTCCTTGCGGGTAAAAAGTCAGTTTAGCATCTAGGTTATCAGAGTACATTTCGTAATCCAGAATAGATTTAGCATCTCCTAGAATGTAGTTTTCCATGGCTCCTTCGACACGATTCAAGTGGAGCTCAAGCATTGCCCGAAATTCTTCGGCAGTCTTTGGCAATATCTTTCCCTTCGGTTTCACGTCCAAATATTCCTTGCACGAGAAACAAATGAATGTAAGGAAAGCGATGATGTATATATTATACTTTTTCATTTTTCTCGAAATTTAATTGTTCTGAAGCTTGTATTAAAATCCCAAGTTTAATCCAAAAGTGACAGATCTTGTCAAAGGATAAGTTGTCGTTGGGGTTTCCGGGTCTATTCCCGAGTAATTCGTGAACGTGAAGAAATTATTCAAGGTTAAGGCAAAACTCAATGACGAGATCCTTAATTTTCTTGTCACGTTCTCAGGTAAAGTGTATCCTAGCGTGATGTCTCGAATTCGGGCAAATGCCACGTTTTCAAGATAAACTCCCCGGGTGACTTCCGTGTCGGTTACGTTATAATAATTCAGATTTAACGGTTCACCGTGATAGTCAATAATCCGGGGGTATTTTACTCCTGTCCTGTTAGTTTTGGTCCAGCGGTTCGTGGCATCTTTTTTCACGTTAAGATGATTTCGGTATAAATCGTTGTAATATGTTTGTTGCGATTCTCCGCTGCCCGTTAATGCTTGGTAGCTTGCCGGGGATTTCAAGTCTTCCCGGATTTTGGCGTCAAGCACGAAAGTTCCACCGATACTTAATGACAGGTTTTTGTATGCACATCGCAGGTTAAATCCTCCTGTGTAAGGAGCATTTTTTGTTCCGGCGTAAAAAAGGTAATTATCCGCATCATGTAAATCGGAGCCTTTATTGATAATGGCATCCGGACGTAATTTGAAGATGTACAATCCGGTTTCAGGATCAATCTCTTCCACTTTGCCCACGAAAATAGAATTGAGCGGGAAACCTTCACACAGATTCCCGTCCACGTATCCGTTCGGGGATTTGTAGTCAAGTACCTTATTCCGGTTCCAAGCGATGTTTCCGGAGAGGCGTACTTTTACGTCTTTTGTATCCATGATTAAAAAATTCAATGTGGCTTCAAGACCTTTATTTTCGAGCACGGATGTATTATATCCTTGTTGCGTGAAACCTGTTGAACTTAATACCCGCACGGCTGTCACGACATCTTTACTCTTTCGGTAATATCCTTCCACGAGACCGGTGATCCGATCATCCAGTAAACCGAAATCAAGGGCTGCTTTTATGTCCCGTGTCTTTTCCCAGCGTAGATTAGGGTTCGGGGCGTTGGCAACTCTTCCCATGCGTAACATTTCATTTCCATACTTGCGGTATTCCTTGTCATAAGACATAATCAAACGGGGACTGTAAGTTTTGCTGATATTTCCGGTATACCCCCCCGCTACACGGAGAGTCATTCGGCTCACGATAGGTCTTAAGGATTGCATGAAATTCTCTTCTCCCAAGTGCCATGCAAATCCCAGTGACCACGTGGGATTGAATTGCTGGTCGTTACCGAAATTGTTTGACCCGTCCGTGCGGAACGAGAAACTGGTCACGTACTTCTGCTTGAAATTATAGTCCAGAGAAGCGAAGAATGAGGCGAAACGATTTTCCTCCTCCGTCTGTCCGGATAAACCGTCCACGATCTGGGCGAATATTTCCATCTGGGAATAGTCAATTTTGTCGCCTGTTACCGGTTTTGATGGTAACGGGATAGAAGAATTTCCTGTTACAGGATCGTAACCGTAGCGTTTTTCAAAGATACTTTTCGCCAAATCTCCACGTATCTCTGCACCTCCGAACGCCACCAGTTGGTGGTTTATGCCCAAGCGGGCAGTGTAACTCAAGTATCCCCGGGCGGAATAATTCGTGTTATTGGCGGATGTTTGATAAATTGACCCGTATGTTTTGTCTTTCTTGCTTTGATCAAAGGACAAACGGTCGTTATAGGCAGCGTATGTATCAGGACCGTTTATGTTGTCGGTCTTGTAGTTCGCGAAACCGTATGAAAACAAACCGTTAAATTTTAATCCCTCGATAATCGTGTATTCCAAGTTGAAACGAACCGTTGTGGCAAAATTATTCGCTTCACTGGAAGTTTCATTTAATTCTCTTAAAACGTTCAACCCGTTAGGTGGTAAGTTATTCCAATTCCTGCCGTTTATTTTGGACAAATTGCCATAAGTGAAATCAGCCCGATAACTGCCGTCCTCGTTATAAGGAGATTCATAAGGATTTGCGAAGTATGCATACCGGAAAAGATCCACTGTCCCGGAATATCCTTTGTATTTTTGTTGTGATAGATCGAGTCCGATTTCCATCTTTAAACGCTCACTGGGAGTAAGTGAAAGTTTGGTGTTTAACGTGTATCGGTCATAACCGGTTTTCTTAACCAAACCGTTATCTTTCGTGTATCCGAGGGAGGCGTAATACGCGACTTTGGGTGCACCCCCGGAGAGGGAAAGGTGGTGGCTTGTAGACACAGAATTCCTGAATAGTTCGTTGAACCAGTCCGTTGAATGTTTTCCCAGTTCTGCAATGTAAGCATCTTGTTCTTCTTTTGACATGGGTTCAAAGCCTTCTTCGTCCCAATACTTGTTATTTTTGCCTAATTTGCCGGCTCTTAACATCCCCACAATCCCGACAACAGGATATCTTTGTTCACCGGAATTGAAACGCTCTGCGGCAAATTCATCCCACAATTCTTGTTCCCATGCCAGTTTCTCGGGAGCATTCATTAAGTTGGGGTCATGTTGCGGTTTCAAACCCACGGAGATATTGGCGGCGTAATTTACTTGCATTTTCCCGATTTTCCCTTTCTTGGTTGTCACCACGATAACTCCTCCGGCTGCTCTTGAACCGTAAATTGCGGTAGCGGAAGCATCTTTCAGAATCGTGATGTTTTCAATATCATTCGGGTTTACTCCTCCGATACCATTCACGAAAATATCATTAAAATCTCCCGTTTTGATTTGGCTGGTTTTGTTTGTCGGGAAATTCCATTGCATCGGAACCCCGTCAATCACCCATAAAGGTTCTGCATCACCGCTTAACGTGTTTGTTCCTCGAATCCGAATTCGTGAAGTTTCTCCCGGGCGTCCGGATATAGCCATTACGCTGACTCCGGCTACTTGACCTTGTAGTAGATTATCAATACTTGGGTTTGCTTTATTGGCAAATACTTCCATCGGGACTACTGCGACGGATCCCGTGGCTTGTCGTTTCGTTGTTACTTGAAACCCGGTTACAACAATTTCATCCAGTTCGTCGGATTTTGTTTTCATCGTGATGTTTAATTCTTGGGAATCTTTAGGAATATCCATTTCAAGAGTTTCCATCCCGATAAATGAGAATAATAACTGAGTTACTCCTCCCGGGACATTTATAGAAAACCGTCCGTCAATATCCGTGGCATTCCCCACTGTAGTACCCTTGATTAAAACGGTCACTCCCGGCAGGGGTTCCCCTTTCTCGTCTCGAACCACTCCGCTGATTTTACGGGATACTTGTTTTTGAACTGTTTTCTCGGTGATGACAATAATCTTCTCGTGAATTTCATATTGTAAATTTGTCCCTTTGAGTACACGTGTCATCACGGTATCGATCGGGGCGTCTTTCACGTCCAGCGTGATGTCGTTCACCTCGCTGATGATTTTTTCATTGTAAATGAAATTAATACCGGATTGTTTTTGTATCTCCTCCAAAACTGTGACCAGCTTCACATGCCTCACGTTTAGTGTGATTTTTTGCGCCTGAGCCGTTACCGTAGAGGGTAGAGAAGTTAATCCCAGTGTCACCGACACCAGAAAAAACAGACTTACCAATTTGTTCATTTCTTTGTCAATAAAGGTTTAGTAATGTTTGTATTCTTCTTTTTCTTCTTTTTGCGTTAGACATTTTTTCCTCACGGATTTAGTCTGCAACCGACCTATCCTTTCCTTCTTATATGTACAACTTGATCAAGCAATTCAAATTTCACGGGAATGGTCATCTCCAGTACATCCAACAAAGTTTGTAACGGTTTGTTACGATAGATATCACCCGTGTAATATTCTTCCCGGTACCCCGCGTCATAAATGACTTTCACGTTATAGTAACGTTCTACTTGTTTCAGAATTTCCGACAGGGGAGCGTTTCTGAAACAGAACATATCATCGATCCATGCGGTATAGGCTTTTAGTTCTGTATTCGTGATTCGGATTTTACCGATCGTGTCGATCATTGCCACTTGTCCCGGTACCAGTCGACAAGGTTCTCCTGTCATTCCGGAGACTTCTACCGCACCTTCCACCAAAGCTGCCGAAACATAGCCGGCATCGGCGAAGGTATTCACGTTAAACTTCGTGCCTAGTACACGCACTTTCAGTCGGTCGGTATTTACGGTGAAGGGTGCCTGCCCGTTCTTTTTCACGTCAAAAAAAGCTTCTCCCTCTAAACGCACTTCCCGCGTGTTACTGGCGAAAGCAACCGGGTACGTGATTTTACTGTCGGCATTCAGCCATACCCGTGTGCCGTCACTCAATACAAGGTGAAAGGAGGTTCCCCTGGGAACGATCAATGTATTGAACTTGACTTCACGTGACGTGTCGGATGGGGTATAAATGAGTGTATTTTGCTGTATATTGGCGATGGCTGTTCCCATCTCGACGGTGTCGGGGTGATAGGGTGTCGAGAGGTCAACTTGACGTCCGTCCGACAACACGAGGCTCACCCCTGCGGGGAGTGGTTTCATGGACGAAATCATGACCGGTTCCGTCTTGTTCATCATGTATAATGATATACCTCCCACCAGAAGGATGGCTGCTGCTGCGCTCCAACGCCAAACAATGGAACGTGTAGTACGTTTACGGCCTTTGTGAAAGCGGGATAATTGATATTCTACGTCTGTTTTAGAGTAATAATCGTTGAGTTCTGCCAGATCGATATAATCGGTTGAATGGTAAAGTTCACGATTTTCCTCGCTCTCCCGTAGCCAAGCGTCCAACTTTTCCTCTTCTTGTTTGTCGGTTTGAGTAAGTCGTCGTTTGATAGCCAAGCGGCACATTTTGATATATTTTTCCAGTTTCTCCATAGGTCTTTTTTCATGGGGAGGTTGATCTGATGCTCCCGTTTGACTATAGAACAACTAAATTTTGGAAGGGTATGAGTTTTTTTTGAAATATTTTTTCAATAGTTATTGTTTCGTGATGAATTGATTGCCAGTATTGCTGTTGATGTGAAAATATGGAATTTGGTGTAATGGATTGATTTCTATCGGTTTCTGTCCTGTGTCCTATGGTTGGAAAACATTGATTTGATGAGGTGAGAACCTATATTATTTCTAAATAAATTCTGTATGAATTCCATATGAATTCCGCTTCACTTCCGTGTAAAACGCTATTAGAACCCTATTAAAGCGCTATTAAAACCCTATACTATAATAGCGTTTTAATAGCTTATTAAAAGGGTATAAATAACTTTTCAAGTACTACTGCACCGGAATTGATACGAGATTCATCATTGATTCATGTATTTCTTCAACATGTATTCTGTATGATTATATTTTGAAAACGACTTAAAACCAGAGGAATATGTTGATTGTTCTTGGTCGGTTTGTTCGTGATTAGTGTAGGGACGTGAGGAAAAGACAGAATATGATTTTGGATAAACTTTCTCGTAGTTGTCTGTAAGCAACCATTTTGTGGGATTTTACAGTCACGATGCTAATCTCCATAAGTTCCGCTATTTCTTGGTTCTTTTTCCCTTCCAAGTGGTAACGGATCACTTCTTTGCATTGCGGGGTAAGCGTGTCTATGGCCTTGTAAAGTAAATGGCGGGTTTCTTCATCCCACACGGATTTCACGAGAAAACTTTCACTCTCCATTTCCCTGCGCATTCGTTCATTGTATTTTTCCTGTATTTTTAAATGTTTCAGGTCATTCAAAATACGGTTGCGTATCATGCGATACATGTAAGCGGAAAGTGCCGGTTCCGATTCGAAAGTTAGGTCTGCCGTTTCCCACATCTGCACGAATGTATCTTGTACCACGTCTTCTCCTTGCTGAGTATCAACGAGAAAACGAGAGGTGAAAGCCACGAATTTGTTGAAATTACTTCTAAAGTATTCGTCGAATATAATACTTTCCCCGTTCGTAAAATGTATATGTTTACTTCCCCTCGGCATAAAGCATCCTTATAATTATAGTGGATTTATAAGTATCAATAGTACCGTATATGAGCGGTATAGCTTGTTGATTGAAGCTTATTAATCCAACGTTTATTAAATGCAAAATTAATCAAAATCTATCAAAGAGAAAATGATATTGTTGATTCTTTCATTTTCATGGAAATCAATAGATTAACAATATTACCTTTTCAGAGGTAAAATCTTTCGATTGCCGTAAAATCCACTATCATTAAACGTTCGTTTATTGCTACCTCTCTTTGTCTATCTGGATCAGGATTATACGGGGATAATTCTGTTGCTATTCGGAATAGGTAAAGTTACGCTTAAGGTTCCTAAATAGTGGTGGTTGATAACCCGTAAATATCGGTATTAAAAATAAAACGAGCCAGCCGGAGTTTTGTCACTTGGCTGGCTCGTCGCGGGTGGTTAGTTCCGCGTGTTGCTTGTTTATTTCTCGTTTATAGCGTCTAACTTTTGTTTTACTTGGGCTTGCAGGTTGGGGTTTCCCGATTGCATGGATAGCATGTAGGCTTGTGTGTAAGCCTCTTTTGCTTTGGTGATTTCCTTTAAAGTGACGAGGCAGTCGCCGCTTGTCAGGTAGTACCAGAATAGATTTTGAGGTTGAAGCTGTTCTCCGGCTTTTTGACCGAGAGTCAAGTAAGCGTTCAGCCATTTCAGTACGGTACGGGCAGCGTCGTCGCTCAAATCCCCTTTGGTTGCCGCTAATAAATCGGATATGAAACTTTGGTATTCCTGCAACATGACGTTGTCTCCCGTTCGCGTGAGATAGTTGTCAATGAGTTGGACATAGGTTGCTTGATCCTTGTGACCGTAAAGTGCGTTGTAGGCATCGCCTAAAATTGTCAGGAATTCAACGGGGGAATACGTGCTGTGACGTAACGAATCGAAGATGACTTTCATGTCCCCGTCCGCGCGTGCGATCTCTTTCTTGTAATCGAGGTCGTTTTCCTTGGCCAGTTTGTTGATCAGGCTCATGGTGTAGCTGAACATCGGGTTGGCTACACGGCGGAAGGGCATGATTTTCAAGTAGTCGTTCAGGTGACTGATGACAAATTCCACGTGCTCGTTGTTTTTCTCCATTTCGGAATATCCCATGATGATGGTGAAATCGGTGGGATTCAAGAGGTCTTCCCGGGGTTTGGTTTGCATGTATTGTTCGAATACTTTCTTGACTCGGGCTTCCCAACCTTGTCCCCGGCGTTCCTGTATGATATAAGGCGCTTCATGCAGGATTTGCTGCATGACGTTCACGTCGTTTTTGTTTTTCTTGTGCATGTTCCACAATTCGTCGAAAGCGGGGAGTTCTCCCGTGGCTTCCTTGGCTTTTTGCAGCAAGCGGGTTTTGGAGGCGGCTCCCGTTACCCGGGTGACGGCTTTCCCGTTGTTGTCCATGAACACGAGGGTGGGCATGGCTTGAATCCGGTATTTGCGGGCAAGGTCTTTTTCCTTATCCACGTCGATTTGCACGCACACGAAACGGGCGTTGAAGTAGTCGCCGATTTCTTTGTCCGGGAATACTTTGGTGGCGAGTGTCTTGCACGGGCCGCACCACGTTGCCATGAAGTCCACGAACACGAGTTTATTTTCACTTTTGGCTTTTTTCAAGGCGTCTTGCAAGTTGCCGTTGAAAAAGTTGATGCCTTCTGCCCGGGAGGTTAATGTCCCGAGGCAACAAAGGATTAAGATTAAAAACTTTTTTACTAGCATGATTTTTTATTTGATTTATTCTACGATGATGACAGTTATCGCGTTTTCTACAACTTGGCTGTATCCCGGGTTTGTCAGGCGCACGGATATGGTGTAGGCTCCCGGTTGCGCGTTGTTTTCCAAGGGATATTCCAAGATTCCGCCGCCCCGGATGGATATTTCGTCACGGAATGTTTTAATGGCTTCCGTGCCGAGAGGGGAGGTGACGGATTCTATGGTGAAATAGATTTCCTCCGTTCCCTCGTATCCTTGCATGGCAATGCTTACCCACGGGGCTTTGTTCTGTATTCTCAAGGCATCGGTCACGGGATCGGGTGTTTTGTAAACGTACATGGTGTCCGGGACGTAGGCGGCGTTTTTCGTGATGAGGTATCCTTCCGTTTTCTCGTGGCAGGATAGGGCTATCGTTAATAGTATTCCGGCGAATAGTATTATTTTTTTCATAGTATTGTTTTTTGTCATGTTTTATTCTTCTTCTCCTATCGTGAATCTGTAATCCAAGGCGTGAACCAGACAGTTATCCGGTTCGATGTCCCCGGAAACAACTTGCAGCAGCCGTCCGGATTCCTCGAAGCGGATGTAGATGGGACGGGAGGCGTGTTGTACCACTCCGTTTTTTTCTTCTACCACGACGTAAGTCCAGATTTTGGTTCCGGCTAGCGTGGTGAGGGTTGTTCCCCCGGTACCGACGGTTTCATACAAGCCCGGTTCGCCCGCGGGGATTTCTTTGCGGTAGAGTTTACCGTCAATCAAGTGCTTCAAGAGGATGGTGCGGCACCACTCGGCATCCAGATCGCTGACTTGTTTCAGGTTGTGTTGCAGTAGATAACGGCGGATGGAATGGTTGGTCATCCCGAAGAAAGTGAATTCTTTGTGCCGCTCGTCTTTACCCTCGAATAATTTGACCATGTCGTCGCCGGCGTGGTGGATCATTACCCGCGTGGAATCCCAGTCGTAAGGGTGTGCCTGCATGTATTCCAGCATGTTTTTGCCTTCATGCCGACCGTCGCTGATCCCGGAGTAGTAGAAGTTGTCTTTCGTGCAGGAGGTTGCTCCCGCGAATATTATTAATACTATTAATATATTGAGTTTCATGCTTGTAAGATTATTGGTTATATCTGTTCCAAAATAGATTCTGTCTCATCAGGTCGTTGTTCGTGAAGAAGTTGGAGGATACTTCCGAGAATAAAGCCCCGTCCTCGATGTCTTTGTCCGTCAAGTACGAGAAGGCGGCGGGCAGTTCTTTCCGGATGTAGTCGTAACTGTCTTTATCGTGCAAGAAGCAGTAGCCGTTGCGCACGATGTCGTAGAAGCGATGGTTCTCTTGGAATAGTTCTTTTTCTCTTTCCCGGAAGATGGCTAACTGAATGTTGTTTGCCAATCCTTTTTCCACGTCGTCGGCACAGGGATAGGCGTATTCGCTCTCTTTGGCCGCATCGACGATTCCTCCGGAGGCGGTCATGTTACCGTATGCCCGGCGACGGATCAGGTTGAGGTCGTCCACGGCGTCGGGTTTGTTTTGGCGGGCGCGACATTCCGCACGCAACAGGTAGATTCCTCCAAGGCGCCAGACGATTTCGTTTTGATTCAGACCGCGATATTGCGGTTCGGGGGTGTTGTCGGTGACATGGAAGTAGGGATACCTGAATTTATAGATGAAGGCTTGTTTAATTGTTTTGTTATCGTAGCTCTTCACGATGTTGTCGCCATCCTTGCGCGAGGTATCTGCCACGATGTTGCCGTTTACATTTTTCAGGTAGAGGAAGTCGGCATCCAAACCGTAGAAGTAGGCTTCACGGCGTTGGTCGTTCCGGGAATACATGTTGTTCACGGTTGTTTTGTGGATTTTACACCCGTAACTGTATCCCCCGACGGGGGCATAGCCGGAGGAGGTAATGATGGGGAAGCCGACGAAGTTGTTTGTTAAGTATCTGCTTTCCTGTGCGTTGTTTTCGAGTTCCCAGATATTTTCGCGGTTATTGCCTTTCATGACGTCCAGCACGACTGATTCGGGGTTGATGGCCAACTGGTAGGAACCTACTTTTTGGTCGATAATCATCGTGCAGTATTCTTCCGCTTTAGCCCAGTATTCGGGTTCGTTTGCCACGCCGGCTCTCCAAGCGTACAGGTGAGCTAACAAGGCTGCTGCGGCTCCTTTGCTCCCGTAGTTTTTGATGATCGGGCCATCCAGACCTGCCAGTTCATCGTACACGGGAAGGTCCATTGCTTTCAGTGCCCATTTTTCAGCTTCGTCAAGGAGTTCTTTTTGGGAACTTTTAGCGAGAGGGGTGAAGTCCGTGGTTGAGCGGAGAATAACCATTTCCCCGTAATCCCGTGCCAGTCGCCAATACCCGACGGCGTTAGCGAAGTAGGCTTGTAACAGGTAGGGTTTCAGTTCTTCTTCCGGGATTTGGAAACGGTGAGCGTTTTCGATGATCAGGCTTGCTTGATAGATCAACCGATAGACGGAGCTTCCGTCAGCCGTGAGTCCCGTTGCCATGTTGCGCATGGATTGGTAGCGGCTGTCTTCGTCGATAATCAAGCCCAGACCTAACCTGTTGGATTCTCCGTTGCGCAGGCGAAGCAGCAGTTCGGTCAACAGGGCTTCGGCGTCTTGGCGTGTCTGGAAGTAGTTGGTATATGTGGTCGCGTTTTCCGGTTGAACGTCGATTAAGTCCGTGCAACTGTTGAGTCCTAACACGATGGCTAATATAATACAGAATTGTTTCATCATCAGATTAAAAATTAAGGGTTAAACCTAATGTCCATTTTCGCGGCAGAGGGTATGATTTGCCGTCGTCCAATCCCGTGTAAACGTCGATGGTTTCCGGGTTGCCGTATGAATAGTTGCTCCAGCAGAATAGATTTTCCACGGTCATGAAGAAGCGCATACCGGAGAGTCCGGCTTTGCGTATCCAGTTGTCTTCGAAATTGTAACCCACGGTTAATTGACGCATACTTAGGGAGTGTACTTTTTCGATGTTGCTATCCAGCATGGGCTCTATTATTTTGCCGTATTTCGGGAAATCCGCCTTGTCCCCGGGAGCAGTCCAAAAGGTCACGTCCCGACTGTCGAAGAAGGCTTGCGGGATATTGGCGTAGAGTTGGTTGCCTGCGGTGCGAATGACTTTTCTGCCTAACGTGAAGCTGAATAACATGTTGATGTCGAAGTTTTTCCATTTAAGTTCGTTTACCCAGCCCCCGTAAGCGATAGGGAGGGGTGAGCCCGCGTTGTATTTGTCAGCCGAGCCGTCATGATCGAAGTCCGCTAGGTTGTAGTCCCCGACTTTGCCGCTTGTCTTGCTGCGATTGGTGACTCCGCCGATGTAGGTGGCGTCTCCGTTTATCTTGTAGTAGACGGGTACTTCATCATCCGAGTTATAGAAGCCGTTGTGTTTGTACACCATCATCCCGAATAGCGGACGACCGATGACAAACCAGTCTTGTTGGTTGTTGCGCAGGATGGAGATGTCTTTGTCGCTGTAAGAGTCTTCCAAGCGGTTCCATACTTTAGCCACGTTGAATCTCGTGCGCCATGTTACGGCTCGATCGCGCAGGATGTCTGCCAGTATTTCAAGTTCGATACCTTCGTTGGAAACGGCAATAGCATTTTCTTTGCGGGAGCTCACGGGAAGGAATCCCCCGGGTAACCCGACGTTCATGATTAATGAACTGGTATATTTGTAGTAATAGTCCAGTTTCAGGTTGACGCGGTAGTTGAACATATCGAGGTCTAATCCCAAGTCGTATTGTTCGGTTTTTTCCCAAGTCAAGTCCGGTGCCACAGGTGTACCCGTGTACACGCCCGTGCGGAACTGGAAGGAGGTCATGTTGGCTCTCATCAAGCCGTGGGCGAGGTATGCATCCGAGAATATTTGTCCGGAGGTTCCGTAACTTCCCCGAAGTTTTCCCCAGTTTAACCAATTGCCTGTCCAGCGTTTTATAAATGGTTCCTCCGAGAAGCTCCATCCCAAGGCAATGGAGGGAAAGTTTGCCCAACGATTGCCTTCACCGAATGTGGATGAGCCGTCGCGGCGAAAGGTAAATTCCATCAAGTAGCGCTGTTTGAAGTTGTAGCCGATACGCCCGAAGTAGCTGACCATTACTTTTTCTTCGAAGTCGGATTCATAACTGGTAGTTGATTCCCATCTTGGACTTTGTTCTGTCCCGTAATTGTAAATCGGGGAGTTGATCGAGGGGTCGTAGTAGTTGACGTTGTCGCTGCTGCCGCGTTTCCCGTATCCCCCGATGTAATGGTTTTGTTCTTTGTTGATGTTTAAACCGAGCATGATGTCAATGTTGTGGATTTCGTTGAAGCTGCGGTTGTATTTGAACAGTTCTTCCGTGGAGATCATTAAGTTACGCATGATAGCTCCTTGGGATTTGTTTTCGTGATAGGATTCGTCCAGAGTGCTGGGCGTAAATTTGTTCATGTTGTTTTGGGAGTAGTCTATACTACCGGACGCGGAGAGGCTGAATCCTTTGAGGAATTTGTATTCAAGGAAAAGGCTGGCCATAGCCCGGTAGTCGTCAGTTCTGTCCTTGATGCCCTTGGTCGCGTCCAGCCATTCACTGACGATTTCGTCGCTGGCTCCTTCATAAGTTTTCATTTGTTCGGGGACGATGCTCATTTTCTCGTAGCGGCTGCTTCCGCTGCCCGATTTGTTCATGGTTCTGTCGACGTATGCCAGATAGATACGAGAGTCTAAACGCAGGCTTTGAGTGAGTTGAGCGGTTGTGTTGGATATGAGGTTGCCCCGGGTATAACCGCTATTGACCATGATACCTTTCTCGTCATAGATCCCGGCTCCGATCATGTACTGGAATTTGTCGGAACCGCCCGAAGCCTGAATGTTGGCATTCAGGACTTTTCCCGTGCGGAAGGCGTATTTCCACCAGTTGGTGCAATTGTTGTAGTAAGGGTCCAAGCTGTCCTGCAGGTTCATTTCTACCCGAACGTTTGACGTCTGTCCGTTTTGCCAAAAAGCGTCGTACACGCCGGCTTTATTCCAGATTTCCTCGTAGGAGGTAGGCCAGTAGAAGCCTCTGTTTACCCCGAATACCATGTAGTAGTTTGTTTGGTTTCTTCGGTTTAAAAGTTGCAGGTAACGATCCATGCGTCCCCCGGTTTGCACGGGGTATTCCATGACTTTAGACCAAGTGTAGGATATGTTGGCAGCGAATTTTGCCGCCCCGGCTTTTCCTTTTTTAGTGGTTACCAGAATGACCCCGTTGCCCGCACGGGAACCGTAGATAGAGGCTGCAGCCGCGTCTTTCAATACTTCGACGGATTCAATCATGCTCGGGTCGAGGTCTGCCAGTGTATTGGTTCCTGTTACCGGAGAAACGAACGAGTGCATGGGTACTCCATCAACTACCCAAAGCGGTTGCCCGTCGCTGGCTCCGTCCACGAGCAGGGAGTTGAAGCCTCGCACGGCGATAACCGAGGCACTGCCGGGGGCTCCCGATTGCTGGATAATGTTGACTCCTGCCAGACGTCCCTGCAACATGTTCGTGATGCTTGCAGACGGAAGTTCTTTCATTTCATCCGCTTTCACGGAAGATATGGCCGAGATCATTTCCCGTTTGTTTTGGGAGCCATAGGCCCGCACGACAACTTCGTCCAGATCGGCAACGTCTTCCTCGAGTTTGACGCGTATCGTGTCTGTCTTTTCGGTAAAAGGCACGGATTGTTTCCGGTATCCCACGAACGAAAATTCCAGAGCTCCGCTTGTCATCGGCAAGGTGATCGAGAACCAACCGTTTACGTTCGTGGCGGTTCCCACGGTGGTTCCGGCGACTCTCACGGTTACTCCCGGAAGCGGAACGGCTTGGCCGTCTGTTACAAATCCTTTTATTGTCACGGATTTTTTTTCATCCGCGAGTTTTTGCTTGATGGCAATCACGTTATCTTGGAATGAAAATATTAATCCGGTTCCTTGCAGGCAATGTGCCAGCACGTCTTTTACCATCATTTGGCGAGCGTTCACGTTCACTTTGCCCGCGGCACGTATGTCTTCGCTCTTGTACACGAACATGTAGTCCGTCAACTCTTCGATTTGTTGAAATACTTCGCTCAGGGTTACGCCTGACATCTGTAAATCGATGCGTGTTTCCTGTCCGTGTGCTACCGCGCGGACGGAACACAAGCCCAAAAGTGTAAATAACGCTAATAATTTCATTTCTCTTAGCGTTTGTTGAATTTTTGGTTTTTGTTTCATAACTTTGTTCTACTATTTTAATTAACATTTCGTTAGTATCGTGGAGTTACTAACGTGTAAGGGGATGTGGGGACATCCCTTTACTTTTTATCTAACACGTAAATTGTTTTTCCGACATAAGTGAATCGTACACCGCAAGTTGCTTGAAGGTGTTTCAGTACACCCTCTATTTCTGCATAGCGATTAGAGTGCAAGTAAAAGCGAACATCTTTTAATGACGGATCCGAGTAGATTACCTCGAAATCATACCAGCGGGAGAGTTCTTTGAAAATGTCTTCCAGACGGGCATCACTGATGGCGATTCTTCCATTGTGCCAAGCGAGTACCGTGTGAACTTTCACTTTTTGAACCGACAATGAACCGCTTTCCGGGTTAAACACTGCTTGAAGGGAAGGTGTTAACACGAGGCTTGTGTCGATACCCGGATAGTGTTGTATGACCTTGCCTGTCACGAGTGTGGTAATTACGTTTTGATCGTCCTCGTAGGCACGTATATTGAAACTTGTACCTAGTACCTGTACATTCATTTCTTTTGTCTGTACGATAAAAGGGATTTGTTCATCTCGTTCTACTTCAAAATAACCTTCTCCTTCCAGAAATACTTCCCGCGTTTCGCCACTAAAAACTTCGGGATACCGTAACGAGCTTCCCGCGTTCAGCCACACTCGGCTACCGTCTGATAACATTACGTTAAATTCACAACCATAAGGGACTGTCAATTTGTTGTAACGTATCTGTTTTTTGTCGTTATTTGTTTTGTTCGTGTACTCTAGTCGCCCGAAATCGGTCAGCCGGATATCTATTTCATCGGAACGCAGTGTTGTGGAATCACCAAGGGGAAGAATGATTTCTTCCCCGTTATTTAGGGTTAATACCGGCATTTGCCGGCTTGTCAAAGGTATTGTTACCGGACGACGGACTTCCTGTTTCGCTGTTGACCACCACCATGTGGTTATCCCGATGGCTATGAATACGATAGCTGCTGCTGCGTAGCGAACCTGTAATCTTTGTAATCTTCGGGAGCGGATTCGTTGCATGGTTCGTTTTTCCGCTTGCATGTCGTTTACCTGATCCCACCGTTCAGCCCATTCGACACGCCTGAATTTTCGAACTTCTTCCCGGAAGAGCTGTTGTGCTTCTTCGTCTTTCTTTAACCAATGATTGAATGCTTGCTGTTTTTCTTCATCCATGGTTCCGGTCAGGTAGTCATGTATTCGTGTACGTTTTTCTTCTATTGTCATCATAGCTTTGGTTTCTGTCTATAAGATAATAGTAGAAAAGTGAAAATGGGTGAATGTATTTCTTCGTTTTTTTTTGAAAAAGTTATATCTTGCTTATAAACAGGATTGTCGGAATTGCATGAAAAGGAATATTGCCGGGTCGGGAAATTGTCGGCGAAGTTGTTGCAGTCCATGATTGAGAAGGGTTTTGACTGTATTGACGGAA